>JAYUWO010000117.1:0-4927 GCA_043753545.1 Arenimonas sp. | reverse complement strand
CTAAAGGACGCTCCTACGACCGAAATGTTGAATCCAGCCCGAGATATTCCACCTCCAATGCCGAGCAAAATTATTCGTATCACCCTGATTCTTGCCATGCTGCTGGGCCTGGGTGCGCTGTGGTCAAAATCCGGCGAGTGGAAAAATGAAGCTCGTGCACTTGCCACTCGCCCCGATCCAAAAATTGTCGCGGTATCAAAGTCCATCATTGCTGGTCTGGAAATCACCGATCTACAAGGCAAAGCCGCCAAACTTCCGGGAAACGGCCGCTATCGTCTGATCAATTACTGGGCAACCTGGTGCGGCCCCTGCCTGATGGAAATGCCATTGCTCGATAAATTCGCCCAATCACAGGATGCAAATGGCGTATTGCTGATCGGCATAGCCCTCGACGAGGGTAAGGACGTTGAGGAATACCTCAAGGAAAATCCGTTGAAATACGCGCAATTTCTGGAAAATGTCGATAAAAACGACAGTTCTACCCAACTAGGCAATAATGCTGGCATTATCCCTTTCAGCGTCCTGATCGGCCCCGACGGGCAATTGCTGAAACTAAAACGCGGCGAATTTGTCGATCTGGAAGAGCTGCACGCCTTCGTCAAACCGCCAAGGCCTTGATATTAGAGTATTTTAACTAAAATCAAACGGTTGCTATCTGCTGCGAAAACGCAGCTATCGTCTGGACAAATTGCCTTCTTTCACGCACACTGCCCTGCCCTGGGGAGAGGCATTTTGGCAAAGATTCTGGTTTTACACGGTCCCAATTTAAACCTGCTCGGAGAACGCGAGCCGGGTATCTATGGCCGCACCACGCTGGAACAGATCAATAGCCGCCTCGGTAAACGTGCCGCAGAGGTTGGACATGCGCTGGAAACCTTCCAGTCCAATGCCGAGCATGAGCTGGTTGAACGTGTTCAAGCCGCTCGATTGGACGGCACCAGTTTTATCCTGATCAATCCGGCTGCCTTCACCCACACGAGTGTCGCCCTGCGCGATGCACTCGCTGCAGTACGCATTCCGTTCATCGAAGTGCATCTTTCGAATCCGCATTCGCGCGAACCCTTCCGCAAACACTCCTACTTCAGCGACATGGCGCAGGCCGTTATCTGCGGCTTCGGCGCAGACAGTTACAGCTACGCACTCGAATTTTTCATTTCGCACGGCCCGCATACGGCCACGACTTCCTAATCACATCCCAACAAAAAGGACGAGGCCATCATGGACCTTCGCAAAATCAAGAAACTGATCGACTTACTGGAAGAATCCAATCTTTCCGAAATTGAAATCAAGGAGGGTGAAGAATCTGTTCGCCTTGCCCGTATGCCGCGTGGTGGCGTGGCACCTGCACCGGTTGTACATCATATCGAAGCACCCCGCGCCGCTGCTCCGGCATCGCCGGCTGCCCATGCTGCACCTTCAAGCGAATCGCATGGCGGTAAATCGAAAGACGTGCCCGATGGCCACATGATTCGCTCGCCAATGGTCGGCACTTTCTATGCATCGCCGAATCCCGATTCGGCCGTCTTCGTCAAAATCGGTCAAACCGTGAAAGCCGGCGATACGCTCGGCATCATCGAAGCGATGAAAATGTTCAACCCAATCGAAGCCGATGTTTCCGGCACCGTACGCGCGATCCTGGTCGAAACCGGACAGCCGATTGAATTCGACGAGCCGATGTTTGTTATTTCGTAAGCACGGAGTTGCGGGCAATCGCCCACGCTCACTCACCATATTGCGTAAAGAAAACGAGAAACAACCATGTTGAAAAAAATCGTCATCGCCAACCGGGGTGAAATTGCGCTGCGAATTCTTCGCGCCTGTCACGCCCTCGGCATCAAAACGGTCGCCGTGCATTCCACGGTCGATCGAAACCTGAAACACGTGGCCATGGCCGATGAGTCGGTTTGTATTGGACCGGCACCATCGAGCGAAAGCTATTTGAATATTCCCGCCATTATTGCGGCGGCGGAAGTTACCGATGCACAAGCCATCCATCCGGGCTACGGATTTTTATCCGAGAACGCCGACTTCGCCGAACGCTGCGAATCCTCCGGTTTTATTTTCATCGGACCGACCGCGAACGTGATTCGCATGATGGGTGACAAAGTCGAAGCCATTCGTGCGATGAAAGAAGCCGGCGTGCCCTGCGTGCCAGGTTCCGGTGGTCCGCTCGGCGAAGACGGTGATGAATGCATGCGTATGGCCAAGGAAATCGGCTATCCCGTCATCATCAAGGCTGCCGGTGGTGGCGGTGGCCGTGGTATGCGTGTGGTTCGCGAAGAAGCTTCGTTGCTGTCTTCGATCACCACGACCAAAGCTGAAGCCAAGGCGGCTTTCAGCAACGATATGGTGTACATGGAAAAGTTTCTGGAAAACCCACGCCATATCGAAATCCAGGTTCTCTCCGATGGCCAGGGCAATGCCATCCATTTAGGTGAGCGTGATTGCTCGATGCAACGCCGTCACCAGAAAGTCGTCGAAGAAGCACCGGCTCCGGGCATCACCGACGAACAACGTGCCGAAATCGGCAAGATTTGTACCGATGCCTGCGTTCGCATTGGTTATCGGGGCGCCGGTACATTTGAATTTTTGTATGAAGACGGTCGCTTCTATTTCATCGAGATGAATACCCGTATCCAGGTCGAACATCCTGTTACCGAATTTGTGACTGGCGTGGATTTGGTACGCGAGCAATTGCTGATTGCGTCCGGCGAAAAGCTGAAACTCAAGCAATCGGACATCGTGATTCGCGGCCATGCGATTGAATGCCGCATCAATGCCGAAGATCCGGAAACCTTCCTGCCATCGCCCGGCCTGATCAAGCATTTCCACGCACCCGGCGGTCCGGGCGTACGCGTGGACTCGCATATCTACGAAGGCTACAAAGTCCCGCCAAATTACGATTCGATGATCGGAAAATTAATCGTGCACGGCAACACCCGTGCACAGGCAATCGCCCGCATGCGTGTCGCGCTGTCTGAAATGGTAGTCGACGGCATCAAGACCAATGTGCCTTTGCAATCGCGCATCATGGCCGATATCGGCTTCCAGCAAGGCGGTACGAATATCCATTATCTGGAAAAGCGACTAGCCGAGCGCAAAGAAAAGGCCATTGGCTTGGGTTGATCACTGAAATTTCGTTTCAGTCACAAAAAATGAAATGCCTCGCTTGCGAGGCATTTTTTTGCTTCGGAAACCCCCTTCCGGAAACGTGTTAGAGGTCACAGACTCGAATTTATTTCACAAAGCCATACTAAAACTTTCATATTCGCCGCGTAGATTTCCTGATTACTGAGGCTACTGCCTTACCTGGATTGGGGACTTGCCATGCGCATGCAATTGAAGCCTGTTTCGAAGCCGCTTTTCTATCGGGCGCTACTGGTCTGCTTGTTAACACTGGCGCTGGCTGCTTGCAGCGAAGACAACACCTCGCAATCAACCGCACAGGTGCCCTCTGCCGCTTCAACGGAAAAAGCGCGTGCGGATCGTGAAGCAGCACAAAAAGCAGCAGCCGCCATGGCCAGTTTTTCCAGCGATCAATTAAGAAAACTGGCGGGCACCGCATACCGTGAACAGCGTTTGTACGCTCCGGCAGGCAACAATGCCGTGGAATATTATTTGGCAATTCGAAAAAAATCGGATGAGGCAGACATACTGACGGAAAGTGCATTGATGGACTTGATGCCCTACACCATCATTGCCGCCGAGCAGGCCATTAGCCGCTACGATTTTGCCGAAGCAGGCCGCCTGCGTGACTTGATTGCGGCGATCGACGCCAGCGCTCCGGCACTCCCGCGGATCAGTCAGGTGATTGCCAATGGATTAACCAATGTGGAAGCGCAGTCCCTGGCAGAAGCTCAACGCGAAGAAGAACGCTTACTCGCCTTGAAAAAGACGGAAGCAACAACTCCTGAAAATGCCTTGAAACCAGTGGTGGCCGAGTCGACGCCAAAACCTGCCCCTTTGCCGGTTCCGACACCGACCATTCCCACACCGCCTATCGCGGTAGCGGCTCAAGCCAATGCGGCTGCCACATCGGCGACCCCGTTGCGCAATATCGCCACGACACCCAATCCAGTCGCGAAACCCGAGCTGGTGGCAATACGTACGCCTGATCCCAGTTTCCCCAGCGAGGCGTTGAATCGTGGCTTAAGCGGTGCGGTTGAAGTTGAATTTATCGTGCAGCGTAGCGGCGAAGTGTCCGAAGTCCGTGTCGTGAATTCCAGTCAACGCGCTTTTGATCGCAATGTCATGACAACGGTAAAGCGCTGGAAATTTGCCCCCATTGCGGAACCGATGACGGTGCGTCGCAGTTTCAATTTCAATAATCCGAGTTGAACTACCGGCCTGGGTCAGACTTTGAAATTGTTTTTCAATCCCTGCCAGCACTGCCAGTAATCCTGCTGTAATTCTTGACTCTGCAATGCCTGCTGTGTCGGTTTGATCACGCCGCGGGTTTCAAACATGAAAGCCATCGTATCGGTGAGCACATCGGGCTTCGACAAATCCGAATTCGATGCTTTGTCAAAGGTCGCGGCATCCGGGCCATGTCCGGTGAAGCTGTTATGCAGCGAGGCACCACCGGGTGCGAAGCCACCGGCCTTCGCGTCGTATTGGCCGAAGATCAGCCCCATGAACTCGCTGGCGATGTTGCGATGGAACCAGGGCGGACGGAATGTATTTTGTGCGACCAGCCAGCGCGGCGGGAAAATCACGAAATCCAGATTGCCGACACCGGGTGAGTCGGTCGGAGAATTCAGCACCAGGAAAATACTTGGATCCGGATGATCGTAGCTGATCGAACCGATCGTGTTGAATTTTTTTAGATCGT
Organism: Arenimonas sp.; assembly: GCA_043753545.1. Classification (GTDB taxonomy): domain Bacteria; phylum Pseudomonadota; class Gammaproteobacteria; order Xanthomonadales; family Xanthomonadaceae; genus Arenimonas. Next base: position 96 of record JAYUWO010000117.1, on the reverse strand, counting down.
ATTTGTAGGGCGCGTAATTGCCATGCCATGCCACCACATCGAGTGGCGAGTGGCCGATTTTCGCCGACCACAGATGGCCCTGGAATTTCGCCAGTA
>JAYUWO010000116.1:0-15132 GCA_043753545.1 Arenimonas sp. | reverse complement strand
CACAAACAAAGCCAAAACAGCGACTTTCACGTGTTCGCCGATTTCTGCGGCACCCGCTCTGGGCGCCCCTGAACCAGCGCGAAGCCTGGGACCGTTTGGCCACGGCGGTCAATCCCTTGTGGTCCTTGATGGAGGCCCGTGCGCGTGTCATCAAGATTATCGACGAAGCACCGGGCGTCAAAAGTCTCTGGCTGAAACCGAATGCCCGCTTCCAGGGTTTCCGTCCGGGCCAGCATGTCTTGCTGGAACTCGATATCAATGGCGCACGCCAGGCCCGCTGTTTCAGTTTTTCTTCTGCACCCCGAGCCGATGGTTTGATTCGTTTGACGATCAAGCAGAAAGCCTATGGTCCGGTATCGCAAGCGGCACACGATTTGAAACCTGGACAGATCGTGCGGATGAGTCAGGCGCAGGGTGACTTTGCACCGCATTCTGATTCGCAAAAATTATTGCTGTTATCCGCCGGCAGCGGCGTGACGCCGATGATGTCGATACTGCAACACGTAACGAATGAAAAATCGAATCGGGATGTGGTCATTGTTCATTGCGGCCGCGCCAAGAACGACATTATTTTTGCCGAGGAGTTGCGTCAACTCGCCGTGCAATACCCGCAACTAACATTATTTCTGCATGCCACGGAAAATGCCGGCCATTTGAACGAAGAAAAAGTCACCGCTCTCGTACCGGATTGGAAGGAACGCGAAACCTTGCTCTGCGGTCCCGATGGTTTTATGCAGACCGTCGAAACCATGTATGCCGAAGCCGGTCGCAGCGATTATCTGCAAAGCGAAAGTTTTGGCCGACGTGCTGCTCCGATTGACCGGAATGCCGCCGAACACGTCATTCGCCGTGAAAACACGGAACAAGTGTTCACCGTGCTGTCCGGACAAAGCCTGCTCGACGGTGCCGAAGCGGCCGGTTTGCAACCCAAGTTCGGCTGCCGACGCGGTATTTGCCGCACCTGCCAATGCAAAAAACTCAGCGGCACCGTGACCAATCTGCTGACCGGCCAGGTTTCCGGCCCGGGCGAAGAACTGATCCAACTCTGCATCTCCACGCCGCAAAGCGCCGTGGAACTCGTTCTCTAATTCAGGAAATTAATCATGACTTCCCACAAAAGAAGATTATCGGGTGTTGCGCTGGCGCAATTCGAAGCCGAACTCGATGCGCTGCGACTCGAAGTGCTGAACGACATCGGCGAACGCGATGCCAAACACATCCGCAAGATGCGTAGCATCGTGCAGGCCTCGGCCATTTCCGGTCGCGGCTTGTTGATGTTCGGCTTTGGCCCGATTAGCTGGGTCGCCGGCATTATTGGTTTGTCGCTCGCCAAGATTCTGGAAAACATGGAAGTTGGCCATAACGTGATGCACGGCCAATACGATTTCATGAACGATCCCTCGCTGAACTCGCAAACCTACGAATGGGATATCGTTTGCGACGGTGAACATTGGCGGCATTCGCATAATGTCGAGCATCATAATCACACCAACGTGCTAGGCCTGGATCACGACTTCGGCTACGGCATGCTGCGTTTGACCGAATCGCAAAAATGGACGCCTTCCACTTTGCTGCAACCGCTCTGGTATTTCCTGCTGGCAATCAATTTCCAGTGGGGCGTGGCAGTGCATGACATCAAGATTGGTCGCTTCGTCAAAGGCCGGATGAAATATGCGGAATTCCGTGAACGCGTCTCGCCGTTTTTGAAAAAAGCCGGACTGCAATTATTCAAGGATTACGTTTTGTTTCCGGCACTCGCGTTCTGGCAATGGCCACGCGTGTTGCTTGGCAACCTGATTGCCAATTTAATCCGCAATGTATGGACCAATGCGATTATTTTCTGCGGCCATTTTACCGAAGACGTGCAAACCTATACCCGCAAGGAAGTCGAAAACGAAACCCGCGGTCAATGGTATTTGCGCCAGATCCAGGGCTCGAGCAATCTGGAAGGCAGCCGCTGGTTTCATCTATTGACCGGCCATTTAAGCCATCAGATCGAACACCATCTGTTTCCGGATTTGCCGGCACCGCGTTACGCCGATATCGCGCCACGGGTCAAAGATATTTGCCAACGCTACGGCGTGCATTACAACACCGGCGGTTTCTGGAAACAGTATTTCGGCGTGTTGGTACGGATCGTCAAGCATGCCTGGCCGACAAAATTACGTTCACAACCGATAACGACTTGAAGCGTTTGCCTCAGGTAAAAAACCCTGCCAGCCAATTGGCCGCGATCTGCCAAGGCGGACTGTCGAATATCATCACCTCGACGAAGTTTTCGATTATCAGCGCCGTGCCGACATACAGATAGACCGGATGCACGCGCTTGATCGTCAGCTTGTCGAAAATCATCGCGATGATGATCGGTATATCAGCGAACACGAAGCCAAATACGATCTCCGGACGGGGCACGTCCGGAAAATAATGTCGGAAGCGGAACCAGGCAGGCCACAACACGAATACCGTGGCCAGAAACATCAGGCGCTTGTGAAAATCCGGACGCCGCCGGTAGGCAAGGCCGGCGATGAAAAGACTGCTGAATAGCAGCATGCCGGTGAACACGCCCATCAAGGAGGAGCGGGCGATTTGCCCCAAACCCGATTCGAGATCGCGCTGCATCGCGTTGACGCCAACGCCGATGCAGGATACGACCATGCCGACGGCAATGACCATCGCCAGCACGCCAAGTTTCCTGTGCAGCGAGGGGTTTTTGAAACGAATCAAAAATACCTGAACCGCGAACAGGAATACCCAGGCGAAAAAGAAGCCGCCGTGTACGAAAAAAATCGGGGCCGCCTTGAAAGTATCCTGCATAAGCGGCAGGAAAAAGGTTTTTGCGAACCCCGCGATCGCGACAAATGCAAACAACATCGCCATCACGATGAAAAATCGGCTTCGCTGGTTTCCCGTGGTCTTCGTTATGCTCGACATCCCGCTGCTCCGTCGTTTTTCAGCTTATGGCTTTTCTTGAGCGGAAAACTCGCGTTCCACCAGCGGTACCAACGCCGCCGTAAATTTATTCGCATCGGCAGCACTTAAATGCGACCACTCCGGTAGCTCGTAATTCAGCATTTCCGGATGATCTTCAAAATGGATGCCGGGAGTATTGGTGCGTTTCAGCAAAGCATCCCAAGTGCCGGCGCGCGGAAATACTTTTTGCTCGAACGCGTAATAGTCGCCATTGCTCGGTGGCCGCACGAAAACAATTCGCACTCCGCGTGCACGCAGTTTTTTTACCGCGACTTCGGCTCGGGTTATTTGCTTGTCGATCAGCTTCTGCAATTTTTCCGGCGTATCCATCATCGGCGGTGGCGGGCCTGCGAAATTTTCGGCCCAGATGCTGCGTGTCAAGGCGCGATATTCCGGATCGACCTCCACTTTACGCCACATATGAGTATTACGATCTTCCTGCTGCACCAATAATTTTCTTACGCGGGTATCTTTATGCGTGCCATCGCGCAGCGGCCAGTCTTGTCGTCTGATAACCGTCGCCAGTGCAAAGTCGGGATCGTAAAACGCAACATAGGGCTCGAACAACTTCTTCGAAATCCAATGGCCGCTGCGTTGCGACGGGCCTTGCTTGTGATAGTAGGAAATCGCTTCGCCGCGATAGGCAAAGCCGCTGAAGAATAAATCCGGTGCCACACCAACCACCAGACGGCCGGTGAAGTCCGGATCGTCGGCAAGATCTTCCAGCAAAACAACGCCCGAAGTACCTTCGAGTGCCAATTGAATCGGACGCTCGCCAGCCGTTTTTTCCCAGACCGGCAATTGCACATCGAATAAAATTCGCGACGAGCCGATCAATACGGTTTTGTCGCCTTCGCCATTATTGATACGGCGTCTCTGATCGGCCCAGCTGCCATTGCTGTTGCGATAGCCTGGTGTCACGCCAAAATCGCGCCAATACAGTTCCCAGGCCACCAGCATCACGATAAACATCAGCGTGGCACCGATCAAAATAGGGCCCCAGGGTTTCGCTGGAACATCACGTTCCGGCACCGGCTGGGCTACACCGGGTCGATCAGAAGCGGTCAGTCGCACGAAACCCGGGCGTTCTGCGTGCGGAGTATTTTCAGAATTGGAAGTAGATGAAGGCATTGCCTGCTCCCTGTGCAATCACGACTGCAAACGCCATCACGGCCCATATACCCGACAAGACCACTGCCGGCACTTTCGCGATCGCGGTTTCCAATGTTTGTTGTCGCATTTGCCAATGGGCAAAAACAATCCCGATGATGATCAAACTGACAATCACCAGATGCGCGGTCGGTAAAATCGGCTCAGCTTTGCCATTCATGCCGAACATGCCGCTCAAGATGAGCCAGGCTTTGCTGAAACTGTCAGCACGGAAAAATACCCAGGTGATATTGATCAGGAAATAGGTCAGCAAGGCAATCATCAACAAGGCGAATGGCCCTGGCGTGTAGTCGCTGAAGCGCGAACGCAATACTCGTTCGACGGCCAGATACAGACCGTGCAAACCACCCCACACCACGAATGCCCAGCTCGCGCCATGCCACAAACCGCCGAGCAGCATCGTCACCATTAAGGCAAAGTAGGTTCGTGCTTCGCCGTGGCGATTTCCGCCGAGTGGAATATATAAATAATCGCGCAACCACGATGACAAGGTGATATGCCATCGTCGCCAGAAATCGGAAAAACCGATCGCCGCATACGGGAACCGGAAATTATCCGGCATCGCAAAACCCAGACACATTGCCGCGCCAATTGCCGTGGTTGAGTAACCGGCGAAATCGCAGAATATTTGTCCGCTGAAGGCCAGCGTGGCGATCCACGAATCCACCAGTCCGGGCACCGCACCACGGTCGTAGATCATTTCAGCCGCCGGTGCGAGAAAACCATCGGCCAATACTACTTTCTGGAATAAGCCGAGCGTCATCAAGCCAAGACCAAAAAACAACATGTGTTTGCTTGCTTTACGTGGCTCGACAAACTGCGGTACCAGTTCGGTCGGACGCATGATCGGGCCCGCCACCAGATGCGGAAAGAAAGTCACGAACAAGGCATAGTCGAGAAAGTTTTTCGCTGGCTCGGCGCGTCTCAGATAAATATCGAGAGTGTAGGAAAGCGTGGCAAAGGTATAAAACGAAATGCCGACCGGCAAAATAATATCGAAACTCGGCGCTTGATACGTCACGCCGATGCTCGCCATCATGGCGATGAAATTATCGAGCAAAAAGGTGCCGTATTTGAAATAGGCCAGCATGCCAAGATTCACCACGACCGACAGCAGCATCCAGACTTTTCGTGCGAGCGGTTTTTCGGCATGCACCAGTTTCTGCGCTGCATACCAATCCACCACGGTCGATACCCAGAGCAGAATGATGAAAGGCGGATTCCAGGCGGCATAGAAAAGATAACTTGCGATCAGCAAGTTGAATTTTTTCGTCGTCCATTTGAATGGCATCGCATGCAAGGCAAGCACAAGCGCAAAGAACACCATAAAGGTGAGCGAATTGAATACCATTAGCGATCCCCGTCCCCTGAGAGTCCACTCAATATTGTATGAACTATAAGCCCACTAACGGGCTTTGGAATGGGGAGCGGCCATGGATACTAATTGTTGTCTCGTCCGGAGCCTTGAAAGCCAGGGTGTGCAAGGTGGATAAAATAAATAATCGTTTTCCCCGAGTGCTATTGGAATCTCGTAGGGGCGATTCATGAATCGCCCCTACGAGATCCAAGCAGTATCGCTGGATCCACGCCTGCGCGGGGAACGCGATGGGCTAAGTTCCTATGGATTCGGAAGCGTGATCTGCGTAGGACAATGATCCGACAAGTACAGCGTGACGTTGGCAACGCCCTTCTCAGTCATCGTGACGCTCGACGAACCCGGGGCAATAGCCACTTTCTCGGCCTTATGCGTTGCATCACCGGCATTCCAGGTATTACTGACCAACATATGATCCAGCGCCACCGGATAGCTGCAGCCCATTTCGGTGGAGAGACTTTCCATTTCGGGCGAAGACAATCGGCGCTGCTTGGCATCATTGCACAAGACTGCGGCCGCATCACTGTTAGTGCAGTTTGCCGATACCAAGGTCATGGCAGATGCCGCGGGCAAGCCATCATTTACTTCGGCCAGCAATAGACGAACCCGCACTTCTGGTTTGCGTGGGCTTTGCGGGGAGCTGTCGTCGACACGTGCGGCAAGGGTTTTCATACTCTCCGATTCATGCCAGAGATCACGGTTGAAATCGCCCATCACGACATAGCGATCAAAATTTTGCGCTGACTGTTCAACCCAGTTTTCCAAGGGTTGAATCTGCTGCTGCAAGATCAGACAATCACGTTGCTCGCTTTCGAGCTGGCCGCGCTGCTGTTCGCCTTTTTCAAGTGGTGAGACGCAGTTACTTTTCAGATGTACGTTAAGAAAGGCGGTTTTTTTTCCGTTGATATTAAGTGCAAGCCGCAGGCCCGGACGCGGGCGACGGGTATCACCATTCTCTGGTAGTGAAAGTGCACGTTCCACTTCACAAATCCCTTTCGATTGACCCAGATTTTTTTTCCAGGCAATGGCCAGTCGTTGTACCGAATAACCTGGGTAAGAACATACCCGATACCGGTTTGCCGAACGGCCGAGCACGTCTTTTATCGCCGCTACACCGGAAACTTCCTGGAAAGCAATGACATCGGGCGACATGTCGTGGATGACTTTCGCTATTTCCTGGCCGCGCTTTTTGAAGGCAGCCAGCGTTACCGGAATGACGTTGCGATTTTCATCCTGATAAATTCCGCAGGGCGGCATGGCTTCGATATCCCAAGGCAGTTTGATATCGGCATCTCTGGGGCGCCAATCTATTTTCCAGCCCTTCTGGGCATCGGTTTTCCCGGATTTTATCCATGCCTTGTTTTGATCGAGTGCATAGGTGGCATCGCATCCGGCAATCCATGCTTTGGCTTCGGCCTGACTCAAATGCCAGCCCAGATTCCAGCTGGCCAATTTCAGATCGGCGGCGTGGCTCTGGCCAGACAAACCGGCCAGCAACGATAAGAAGGAAATGCGGAGTCGATACATGGCAGCTTATTTCTCGAAAATACAGGCTGCTAAAATAGCACCCGAAAGAATATCGTGGGTGAATACATGGGTATTTTCACCGCACAAAAAATTTATCTAATCTTTATTGGCCCATGCCTATCGTGATGTCTTAATCACTGCCATACAAAACAAAGGGCGCCCAGTAAGCCGGCGCCGAATATTTTGGGTGTTTCAGAAATTCGCGCTTCACATTCGCAAGTGCCTGTGCAGATGGCTCACCTTTTTTCACGCGCTCGAACATGTTTACCATGAATTCTTCGGTGCTGTTATCCACCACCGACCAAAGACTTAACACCACATCGCGATTGCCCGCGACATAAAGAGCATACGGCAGCCCCATGACACCCTCGCCCAACACCTGTCCGCCCAAGCCGGTTTCGCATGCCGATAGCACCAATAATTCGCTGTTCAATCGATATCCCGGCCACTCGACCGCCGTGATATAGCCATCGGTGCCTTCTGTCAAAGTGCGTTGCGATAGCACGACCGAAGATAGTTGTGGCACGCGTACACTTAGATAGCCATGGGTCGAGAATAATAAATAACGAAACTGTCCGAGCTCACCCGAGGCATCCAGCGCACGCAGTTTTGCTTCACTCGCTTCGACGCCGATATGGCTGGAAGCTTGCGTGCCGAATATCGCACTGACACGGGCGACTTCTCGTTCCGAGCCTGGCAACATTTCCCAGGTGCCACGCAAGACTTCAAGTGCCCGCCGTGGGTCATCGGCAAATTCCAGCTCGGCCGCCGCGCGCGTGATGTCGCCACGTAATTCGACATTCGCATCGCCATATTGCGCACCGCCAATCGCCAATAATTTGTTGCCCCTGCTACCCTGTGTTTTGGCGCGCGCCTTCAACAGTGCAAGCATGGATAATGACTGCACGTAACTCACATCGCGCGTGGCAATCAACGGACCGCCGGCAAAGGGCAGGGTTTCAAAAGGCAAGGTGGCCAGATCGGCATCCGGGGAAATGATCCAGTGTTTTGCCTCGCCGAATTGCTTGGTCAGTGGCACCAATAACAGTTCGCTCAATCGTTGCGCGATCGGTGCAGCATCGGTAACGACAGCGGCACCGGGCTCAGGTGATTCTTTGGCGATGCTGTAACGGCCATTGCTCAATGCAAACACGCGCTGACCTTGTTTGACGAGATCTTTCCAGCCGCCAGGACTGCCGATCAATCGACGATAGGCCTCCACTGTCAATTCAAAATCCGGGCCAACGTCCAGCACGCGAACGTCGAGGCGGCTCTTGTGATCCAACACGGCTACCGTGACCCTATTCTTTGATGATTTCAAAAAATCGATAAAAATCGCATCACGATCGAGCAATGACGCACCCTCACTGCGTCCGATAATTTTTACATCCGACAAGGCTGCGTACTTGGGATACTTCTGTCCCAACTCGCGGCGATAATTCGCATATTCCCGAACCACACCGCCTTTTTCCGCTTCGATGGTCATGCGTTTTTCGGTCGAGGTTTCGCTGGCGATGCGCCCGTCGATCTCGCGGACGCGACTTTCCAGCTCGGTGACACGTGCACGCTTGCCCGCGTCGGGTAGCGCCTGCTCATTGGCGGCTCGCACGGCACTGGATTCGAGCAAGGTTCGCGCCTTGGATAATTCGATCAGGCGTAACGCGCCTTCGCCATCATTTTGCGATGCCCGCAATTCGGCATTTTCCTTGTAGGCCTGTACCCAACGTGCGAATAGGGACTGGCGATTCTCCGGCGACAAATCACCCTCTGCGCGTAGTGCCTCGGTGGCTTCGACCAGGGCATCCCATAAACGAATGGCTTCTTTCGGATCACCGTGATCCCGTTCAAACCGGCCAATCGTGGTGTACATGGATAGCGTGTAGGTTTCACGCGGGCCCATCACCCGGATGTGATCGGCCAGTGCCGATCGATAGCCCGAGCGCGCCTCATCGATGCGATTCAATTCGTCATACGTGCCGGCCAAATTGTAACGGGCCACGATAGCGTTGGGATTGTCACGGAGTTGCGTCGGCTCATATGCGGCGACGGCTTTTTCCAACAGAGTGGCCGCACGGGCGTTGTCTCCCAGCTCTGCCAATAATTCAGCGAGATTGGCCAGTCGAAGCAAGGTATCGGGATGCCGTTCGCCGAAAATTTTGACGTCGACCTGATAGGCCTTTTCCATGATCTCGGCCGACTCGCGTTTGCGTCCCGCCACATTGAGAGCCACTGCCAGATTATTGCGGCCTGCCACCACCCAGGGATGTTCCGCGCCATAAAGTTGTTCAAGTCCATTGGTTGCATCGGTAAACAGCGTCAGGGCTTCATCAATGCGGCCAAGATAAAAACAATTCAGACCGAAGTTATTCATTGCCTCGTAGGCCGTGGCACTCTTCGCACCAAATACCTGGCGTACCAGTGGCAGTACACGTTCATGAATCGGCAAGGCTTCAGCATTTCGCCCGACCGAATCCAGGGCGTAGGCGTGCTGCAAAAGTGAGGATGCGGTTTCGCGGTGTTTTGCGCCGAGCTTCGCTTCGACTTCGCGAGCAAGCGCAATACTCTTGTCGACAGCATCGGCAGCACGTCCACCATTGGTCAGACTCTCGAGCTGGCCGCGACGTATTTCAAATACGCGCACCTCGTTTGGTTTGTTCAAACTTTTTGCCAACGCAACGGCCTGCTCATGCAATGGCCAGGAAGCTTCGTACTTGCCCAGGTCATCCAGTGTGCCGGCTTGTAGCGATAATATTTCAGCGACTTCGATACTACGGGCACCATAGTGCCGGGTAATTTCCGGCAAAACGGCAACGGCTTTTGCATGGGCGGATTCGTACTTGCCGGCCTCGCCCAGTTGACGAATATCGGCAACGCTGGTCTCAAGGGGTCCGGTATTTCTGGCGGCAGCCGCACCGGCAGAAATGCCGATGCCGGCAAGCCAGAACAGGAGCAGAAGAGTAGGCCGCAGCAACGCGATGCCTGCAATAATGTTTGCTTTCGCGGGAGTCTTTATGCGCACGGCAATCTCCTTAGCTAACGTCGCTACGAGACACCATATCCGATACATTGTCCAGCGTCGGAAGCCCGCAGTGGCTTGGCTGAGCAGCGAGGTGTCAACTGGGCACTATCGTCTCAAACTTCTTCCATCGGATGGTCTACAGGCCAACCATTCCGGCACCGCGTACTCCAGGATGGCATCCAGTCGATCAGCTCCTGGGCGAGCATTGGCCGTGCAATGAAATAACCCTGGGCGAGGTCACATCCGGTTTGCCGGACCAAATCCCAGTCATCGCGATCTTCGACGCCTTCCGCCACCACCTGCATGCCGAATTGTTCTCCTAGCGCCAGACTCACGTAGTACATCGAGCGTGCGCTCTCGTCGCGCCAGGCGCCGTGGACAAAACTGCGATCGATCTTCAATTCGTCGAAAGAAATATCGCGCAACTGGGTGAGTGATGAATGGCCGGTACCGAAATCATCAATCGATAAATGAAAGCGCTTCAAGCGCAAGCGCGTCAGTATTTCCAGCGGTGCGCGCTGATCCAGCATCAAACGGCTTTCGGTCAACTCGAGTATCAAATTCTGCGGCGCCACGCCTGCTGCTGCAGCCTCTTCGGCGACAAAATCGGCAAAGGCCACCGAGTAAAGATTGTCCATCGATACATTGATCGCTACTCGCAAATGCAGGCCCGCCGTCTGCCAGTCCCGGGCCTGTTTCATGGCATTGACCATTACTTTGCGTGTGAGTTCGTCAATCAGGCCATGGGTTTCCGCCAGATCGATAAACTGATCGGGTAACACCAGACCATCCACCGGATGACACCAGCGCACCAATGTTTCCACACCGACAACAGCACCGGAAGCGACATTGACTTTCGGCTGATAGTGATTGACCAGCTCATCATTGTTGATGGCCGTCCGCAATTCTTCGATGGAATATTTCTTCTTCGCCGAATGTAGTATTTCCGGTGGCCGCCACTTGTCCATGACGCTTGCCAACGCAACCAGTGCCACCGGTTTCATCATATGCCCCAGCACGGTGATGTGATGCGCCTGCACCAGTTTTTCCGCCATTTGCAATACACGTTCGTTTTCACCGCTGACCAATACCAGGCTGCCGGTGTAATCATGTTCGACCAGCTTGCGGACAAACTCGACGCCGTCCATGTCGGGCATATTCAAATCCAGCAGGATAAGATCCGGCCGATTTTCCGGGTCATCGATTTTTTGCAGGGCGGCAAATCCGTTATCGCAAGTGGTGACCGAACTAAACCCGAGGCCCGTCAACATATGGGCGAGCAGTTTCTGCATGAAGCTCTCGTCGTCCAGTACCAGAATCTTGATCACGGATTTATTCATGATCGCTCGCCTTCACACCTCGACCCAGCAATCGACACCTTTCGCCAGCAGTGCATCGATGGTGGCAAACACCTTGTCGAACTCTTGTTCGAACAAGGGCAATAAGGCCGTCAGCATTTCCAGATTGCCGGCTTTGCCGGTCGATTCAATTTCGGCACAAAGTGTGCCGAGTGCTGCGGCACCTATTGCTCGTGCGGACGACATCAGTTTGTGTGCCTGCTGGCCGGCAACCAGGGCTTCGTGATGCTCGCAAGCCCGGGTTAATTCAAGTGATATTTTCAATGCCGTGCTTTGAAAATCCCGCAGAAATTCCAGCATGACCGCCGGGTCATTACCAATCGCGTTTTGCAGCACGCTTAAATCCAGCACTTTCGCCAACGCCGACGCCGGCGACTGCGACTGCGTTTCCAGGGTGAACGGCAAACGGATATCGACTGCCGGCAGCCATTTTTCCAGACACGTTTTCAGATCTGACAATTGCAAAGGCTTGCCCAGATAATCGTCCATGCCCAGCAATCGGCAGCGGTCGGCCTCGCCTTTGAAGACATTGGCCGTTAAAGCCACAATCGGAGCACGATAGGAGCCTTGTTCGGTCTGGCGAATCGCGGCGGTTAACTGATAGCCATCCATTTCCGGCATTTGCAGATCGGTGATCAGCAAGGCGTACTTTCCGGTTTGCCAACGTTCCAGCGCCAAGCTGCCGTTGGCGGCAACATTCGCCGCATAACCGAGCAGGGCGAGCTGACGCAAAATCAGTTTCTGATTCATCTCGTTGTCTTCTGCCACCAGAATCAGGCGGCCCTTGTGCAAGGTTTCATCGTAAGTCGGTAGTTCCGGTGCCGCTTCCGTTTTGTTCAAGGCAGCGCCGGCTTGCTGCAAACGATTTATCTCGTTGCTGGTCGGCAAGTTTGTGTTGGGTAGCAGGCTGTTGATGGCGGCATACAGTTCCTGATAACGCAGTGGCTTGGCGATATAGGCATCACAACCGGCGACCCGGGTTTTTTCCTGATCTTCCTTCATCGCCATCGCCGTCAGGGCAATGACAGGAATGGTGGCCGTTGCCACATCCTGTTTCAGTAATTCCGTGGCTGCCAGGCCGTCCATACCGGGCAATTGAATATCCATCAAGATCAAGTCGGGCTGTTCGCTGCGCGCCATGGTCAATCCGGTCTCCGCATCGACGGCGCACAGCACGGTGTGGCCGACATGATGCAACAGCAGCGTTGCCAATTTCATGTTCGCCGGATTGTCTTCAATGACGAGTATCTTAGCCATGCGTTGCACTCCGCACGGCCGGCTGTAGTGCGCGCCGCACTTCGGCGATAAAGCGACCGCGATTGAAACCGGCCTTTTGCACGACATGGATATCAAGCTCGGAATGGCGGGCAAGTGCCGCCCGGTCTTCTGCGGTAATTTGTTTTGCCGTCACGACCAGAATCGGGATATTCGCCGTCTCCGGTTTTTGCTGCAGTGCGTCCACGACATCGAAGCCATTAATTTCCGGCATCATCAAATCGAGCAAGATCAAATCCGGCAACAATCGCTGCGCCAGCATGATGGCTTCACTGCCACCATAGGCACGCACCACGGCATAGCCGGGCATGGGCAGTAATCCGGCAATGACTTCGACCGCTTTTGGATCATCATCGACAATCAGGATGGTATGGGTGCGGTCTTGTATAGGCTGCAAACCCAGCTCCATCAACGAGGCTTTCAGTTGTCCGCGATTGACCGGTTTTTGCAGCATCGCGGCCGCACCGCCGGCCAGCGCCATATTGGTGTCGCCGGGGCCGGCAATCATCACCACGGGCACATTCGCAAGCGTCGGATTTTCACGCAAGCGCTGTAAAAAATCCCACTTCTCGCTATCCGGAAAATCGAGATTCAGGGTAATCAGGCTGAAGGTTTGTTGCGCCGCCAATTGCCAGGCGGCCTCGACATCATTGGCACGCAATACCGTGAAATCTTCCTGTTGCAGCAATAGTCGTACCAGATCGGCGGCCTTGTCATCGCGTTCGACCAACAGGGCAAAGCGTTCGGTCGTCGCGGTACTTATATCCTGCGGCAATGCAGGCGTTTCCTGATCGTGCGTGCGCAAGGGCAACCACGCGGCGAAGCGGGCACCTTCACCAACCGCACTGGCAACCGCCACCGTACCGCCATGCAATTCGGTGAGTTGCTTGACCATGGCCAGACCCAATCCGGTGCCTTCGAATTTGCGGGCCAGGCTGCTATCGATTTGACTGAAGGCCTGGAACAGTTTCGCCATGTTTTCCTTGGAGATACCGATACCGCTGTCGCTGACGCAGATCTCGAGAAATTCCTCGTAGCCATTCTCGGCCAGGGGGAAACTATGCACGGCCCAGGTATCGGACACCGCACCGACTTCACTGCGTGGTACCCGGCGTGCACGCAAGATCACGCGACCGCCATTGGCGCTGAATTTCACTGCGTTCGATAGCAGGTTATAGACAATCTGTTTGGTCTTGCGCATGTCCAGTTGCGGCATACCGAGGTCATCGCCAATATCGAGTTCGAGACTGATGCGGCGTGCAACCGCCTTCTCCCGAACGATCGACAGACTATTGGAGAGCAGGCTTTTCAAATCGCCTTCCTCGAGTTCCAGCGTCATCATGCCGGCTTCGACTTTCGACAGATCCAGAATATCGTTGATCAGCGACAGCAGATGCTGGCCGCTGGTGAAAATATCGCCGATGTATTCGTGCTGGATTTCATTCATCTGGCCCATCAGGCCGTCTTTCAGCGCTTCGGAAAATCCGATGATGGCATTCAGCGGGGTCCGCAATTCGTGCGACATCGTCGCCAGAAATTCCGATTTCATCCGGCTTGCATGTTGCAGTTCGATATTCTTTTCCTGCAGCGTGTGTTCGAAACGTTTGCGTTCGGTGACATCGCGCGCGGCGGCAAAAACACCCTGCAATTTGCGCTCACGGTCATGAAAGGTGGCCGCGTTATAGGACACCACCGTTTCCTCGCCGTTTTGTGCGCGCACGGTGAGTTCGTAATTGCTGACCTTGTTCTCGGTCAGCACGCGCTTGATCGCAGCATCGGCACGCACCGGGTCGGTAAAAAAGTTTTTGCAGGGCGCGCCGATTAATTCATCGCGGGTGCGTCCGGTGAGTGCAATCATCTGTTGGTTGACGTCGGAAATAATGCCCTGCGGGTCGGTTGTCATCAGCGCATCGATATTCGATTCGATCAGCGACCGGGTATAAAACTGCTGATCGCGCAAGCGCTGATCCAGCAATGCCTGTGCCGCCTCCACCTGTTTACGCGCGGTGTTGTCGGTGCCGATCAGCAGATAGCCGATGATGTCTTCCTGGGCATCGCGCAAGGCGGTGACCGACACAATCGCGGAAAAACGGCTGCCGTCCTTGCGGATATAGCTCAGTTCGTAAATATCTTCGATGCCGCGCGAGGCCTTGAATACCAAAGCTTCGAAGCCCGGTGTAATGGTCGTATCCAGTTCGAGACTCAAAGCGGCGGCACGGGTAATCAATTCCTGCGGATCAGAAATATCGGCCGGCGTGATCTTGTTCATCACCTCGGCGGCGGTGTAACCGAGCATACGTTCGGCGCCGACATTGAAGATCTGGATTACACCTTTTGCATCGGTCGCGATACTGGAAAAGTTGGCGCTATTGAAAATCGCGCTCTGCAAGGCACCGGCTTTCAGCAAGGCATCTTCGGCCTGTTTGCGTGCCGTATTG
>JAYUWO010000115.1:0-5032 GCA_043753545.1 Arenimonas sp. | reverse complement strand
CTGCCCCGATCGACACGCCTTTGGCGGATTTAAAGCCCGGCCAGTTCATCTGGGCGCCTGAATTGGTGCCGGATGGCCCCTTGGTCATGGTGATCAGCATCGCCGAACAGCGTGGTTATTTGTACCGCAATGGCATCCGCATTGCCGTCACCACCGTGAGCACGGGCAAGAAAGGCAATGAAACGCCGACCGGCGTTTTCACCATCCTGCAAAAAAACAAGGACCATCGTTCGAATTTATACAACGATGCCCCGATGCCTTTCATGCAAAGGCTAACCTGGGATGGTGTCGCACTACATGCCGGCAAATTGCCCGGCTATCCGGCATCCCATGGTTGCGTGCGTTTGCCCTACCAATTCGCACGCGTTTTGTTTGAAACCTCAGATTTCAACATGACGGTCATCGTGTCCGACGATACCGCTCAAGAAGGTGCAGGCACCAAGAGCTTGTTGGTGCCAATGGAATTCGCCACCGGAGACAAGCTGCCCAAAGCCCCCAGACTTTCCTATTATGAAAATTATCGCTGGGCACCGGAAAAAGCAGCTACCGGCCCCGTATCGATTTTGATCAGCACTACCGACCAGCGTGCCATCGTTATGCGTAACGGTATTGAAATCGGCCGCTCGAAAATCGGTATCGTCGGAAAAGTATCATTCGGCACCCAGGCCTACGTCTTGCTTGAAGGCGAGCGCAAGGAGCCAAGTAAAATTGTGCCGGGTAAAAAAGCATTGAACTGGATGAGCATCCCCATGCCAGGCTACGCACCAGAAGCGGATACCGCCAAAACCAACGAAGCGGCCAGTGCCAAGGCCATCGATGCCAGCCTAGCCATCGCGCCTGCGGCAAGCCTGGGCAAACCGCTCGAAGTGTTAGACCCTTTGGTGGTTAAACGCATCGTGGTGCCGGTAGATTTTGCGCGTTCTGTCTACGAAGTGATTACGCCCGGCACGACACTCGTGCTGACCGATGCCCGTGTTTTACCCCGAACTACCGGAAAAGATGTGACGGTCATCACGGCTGGGACACCTGCAGACGAAGAATTGCCGCCCTGGGTAGAATCTTCGGACGACTAAGTCTGCGTGTGAATGATTTTTTAACTTCGTACTGCCTACAATTGCCGGTCACTAACCAATCCCGAGGCTGTCATGCGCCCAATTCAGATCGTCCTCGCAGGCTTGTTAATGGTGGCTTCACAAAGTCACGCCGAAAACATGCAGTCAATGCTGGTTCGATTGGCGCCTGAGGCCGATCCGCGCGTATTGAATCTGGCGCTTGAAGCACGTGATTGCGCAGCCAAAAATATGCGGCAGGCATTATCGCCACGATTGGCCGTGATTGATTATTCGCTTCCTTCGACTGAAATTCGGCTTTGGGTTTTCGATCTGGTAAGCCGCCAATTATTATTTGCAGAACACGTGGCACACGGCCAAGGCACCGGTGAAAACTTTGCCCGTGATTTTTCGAACCGCGACGGCAGCCATCAAACCAGTCTTGGCTTGTTTAAAACGGTAGACACTTACTTCGGTAAAAACGGCTATTCGTTGAGAATGCAGGGTCTGGAACCGGGCACCAACGATGCCGCCATGTCGCGAGCCATCGTGATGCACGGGGCGCCGTACGTGAATCCATCACAGGCAAAACAGAAAGGTCGTCTAGGGCGCAGCTGGGGTTGCCCTGCAGTACGACCAGAAGTGGCCCAGGCAGTCATTGACAGCCTGAAAAATGGTCAAATGATTTTTTCCTACTATCCCGACAATAATTGGCTGGCACGATCGCCGTTCATTGATTGCCGTCGCAAGGGCAGCATCGCTTCCCTTTAAAGAGTCACGCTTGCTCAGGCCTTCTTTAAGAAGCAGGTCTTCAATACCAGGCCTTTCACTTTTTCGATGTTGCACTCGATTTCCTCTTCGTCATCGGTCAGGCGAATATTCTTGACCATCGTGCCGCGCTTCAAGGTGACCGATGTACCTTTGACTTTCAGGTCCTTGATCGTAGTGACCGAATCCCCATCGACCAACACATTTCCGTTACTGTCTTTTACGACAATCATTTCATTTCCTTCAGAAAATCGGCACCCAGTTTATTGGCGTCATACGATGCCACTTCGTATTCCATATCCGGGACGCCTTTCGCTTTAATCTTGATGGACTTTGCCAATTGCAAAGCTTCATAGAAAACCTTGTCATTTTCGATAAACAACGCCGGCCCGGTGCCGGTATCCGCCTGTTTGCCAGGAAATGTTTTGAACTCGCCACCATCAAATGAGATTTTCATTTGGCATGGCGAGCCACACTGAAACCGGCTTTGTGCCAGCACCAGATAAACGCTATTGCCCCATTCGGGATGGATGCGGATGATCATGCGTGCCGCTGGCGGCAAGTCGGTCGGCTCGCCACCGAACATTTCCTGTTTGCTGTAAATGCCTGCCGAATATTGCGTTTTCTTGCCGACAGCTACTTGCTGATAATCCCAAAGTGTGGCGAGACGGCGCTCTTCCTGCATGGCCTGCGCCTGTGTATTGATTTCGTCATAGCGCAGCTTGAGTGATTTCGCCTGCTCGCTGTCGGGAAAGCGGGCAAGCAACACATCTGCATTTTGTAGTGCGAGTAGCCAGTTCTTCTCCTGCACAGCCGCATCCAGATCCTTCATCATGACGGCTGCTTCGGAATTGTTCTGGGGATCAGGGGCATTTTCAGCGCTGCAGGCGGAAAATAATAAAATCAGACACAGCAAGATAGTTTTATTCATCGTGATCTCTCAGTTCAATGCTACTTGGGTACTTAACTCTTCCAGCATGGCCATTTCGATATCGCCAAAACCGGCGGCACTTCGGGCGGGTAAATTGTAAGGCCCGCGAATGGATGCCTTCGCCAATCCGGTAATCAAATCACTAAAGGTTTTCAACGGATCTTTGTTTTCCTGTTCGCAGCACCACAAAAACCAGCGTGTGCCGGCAGCCACATGTGGAATTTCTTCCGCCAGAATAATCTCGAGAATATCGGCCGACGCATGATCACCAACGCTACGTAAACGCGCCATCATTCCCGGCGTGACATCAAGACCTCGTGCTTCAAGCACGCGAGGTACCAAAGCCATTCGCGCCAGGCAGGAGTGCGCGGTTTTTTCTGCCATTTCCCACAAACCGTTGTGCGCCTCAAAATCGCCGTAATGCACGCCCATCTCTTCAAGCCGGCCGGATAACATCGTGAAATGCCGCGCCTCATCGGAAGCGACTTTGACGAAATCGGCATAGAAATCGCGCGGCATATCACGAAAGCGATACACCGCATCCCAGGCAAGATTCATCGCGTTGAATTCGATATGCGTGATCGCATGCAGAAAACTGGCGCGACCCTCGGTAGTTCCCATGCCTCTTTTTGGCAGGTTTTTCGGCGGCACCAAAACGGGTTTGTCGGGACGACCAGGCGCCTTGATCGGTTCCACCGCATCGCCGTTTTTATCAAGGCTTAGTTCATCCCGAAAAAACCGCACAGCAAATTCCTGACTCAATGACGCCTTCTTTACCGGATCACTCTCGGCCAGACATTCACGTGCTGCGTCATAAAGCGACATCATTTCAAAAGGTCACGCTATCCGCTTTTTCTTTTTCGAATCATCGCTGCGGGCCTGCTGCAGGCGCTCGAAATAACCTGGCTCAATGCCGGTCACGTATTCGCCGTTGAAACAGGACGAATCAAAATTATCCAGCTTGTGCTTCGGGCCGGATACGGCATCTTCCAAATCCTTGATGTCCTGATAAATCAACCAATCGCAACCCAGGATTTCCTGAATTTCGGCATCGGTGCGACCATGCGCCACCAACTCACTGACTGCCGGCATATCAATGCCGTAAACATTCGGAAAACGCACCGCAGGTGCGGCCGATGCCAGATACACTTTCTTGGCACCCGCATCGCGTGCCATCTGCACGATTTGTTGCGAGGTCGTGCCGCGCACAATCGAATCATCTACCAACAACACGACACGATCCTTGAATTCGAGTGGAATCGCGTTAAGTTTTCGACGCACGGATTTAACGCGTTCACCCTGCCCCGGCATGATGAAAGTACGGCCGATATAACGGTTTTTGATGAAGCCTTCGCGATACTTCACGCCCAGCGTATTGGCGATTTCCAGCGCAGCATCGCGCGAGGTATCAGGAATAGGAATCACGGTATCGATATCGTGATCAGGACGCAGGCGCAGGATTTTCTCGCCCAGCTTCACGCCCATGCGCATACGTGCCTTGTGCACGGAGACATCGTCCATCATCGAATCGGGACGCGCGAAATACACATACTCGAAAATGCAGGGTGTGTGTTTTTCTGGCGGCGCACAAACTTCGCTGAACAATTCGCCGCGCGCGGTAATGACGACGGCTTCGCCCGGTGCGACATCACGCAGACGCTGGAAGCCGAGAATGTCGAGTGCCACCGATTCGGAAGCGATTGCATATTCATCGCCCTGCTCGGTTTCGCGTTTGCCCAATACCAGCGGACGGATACCGTGCGGATCACGAAATGCCACCAGTCCGAGCCCCAATACGGCGCTGACGATCGCATAGCCGCCCTTGCAACGACGATGCACGCCGGCGACGGCTTTAATGGCATCTTGTGGTGTCAAGCTTTTTTGCGCCTGCAGTTCATGTGCGAAAACATTCAGCAATACTTCCGAATCCGATTCGGTATTGATATTGCGCTTGTCCAGCTCGAACATTTCCCTGCGCAGCGAATCGGTGTTGATCAGATTACCGTTGTGCGCGAGCGCGATGCCGTAAGGCGAGTTCACATAGAACGGCTGCGCTTCATCGGAACCTTCTGAGCCTGCCGTCGGATAACGGCAATGGCCGATACCGACACGACCATGCAGCAATTCCATTTGCGGCGAATCGAATACATCGCGCACCAGGCCGTTGCCTTTATGCAGGCGAATCTTGTTGCCGTCGACGGTCGCGATGCCGGCTGCGTCCTGTCCACGATGTTGCAACACGGTCAAGCCATCGTACAAAGCCGAGGCGACTTCACTTACACCC
>JAYUWO010000114.1:0-15270 GCA_043753545.1 Arenimonas sp. | reverse complement strand
GTCCGCGTGGCGCCCGTGGCCGTCCTGGTGCTGGTGCTGGCCGTCCAAAAACGGGCGGCGGTTTCAAGCCAAAAGGCAAACCCTTCAGTGGCCCGATGGGTGCCGATGCAGCACATCCGGGTACCCGTACTCCGCGTGCTGGCCGCCCTGCCTTTGGCGAGAAGCGTCCGTACAACCCCGGTCCGCGTGAAGATAATTTCGGCAACCGCGCCGAAGCGCCTCGTACACCACGTCCTGCCGGAGATCGTCCACAAGGTGACCGTCCGCCATTTCAAAATCGTGGTCCGCGCCCGCAGGGTGATCGCCCTCAAGGTGATCGTGCGCCCTACCAAAATCGTGGCCCGCGTCCGCAGGGGGATCGTCCTCAAGGTGACCGCGCTCCGTATCAGAACCGTGGCCCGCGTCCACCACGCGCGCCAGATGCCAACCCAGCCGAATTCCGCAGCTGGTACGTGCCCGATGGTGTGGATACCGGCTCACGTGTAGCCCCGCCACGCGGTCCAAACCCGCAAGGCGAGCGTCCGTACCAGAATCGTGGTCCGCGACCTCAAGGTGATCGTCCGCAGGGAGATCGCACGCCGTATCAGAACCGTGGTCCGCGTCCGCAGGGTGATCGTCCTCAAGGCGACCGTCCGCCATTCCAGAATCGCGGTCCGCGTCCGCAGGGTGATCGTCCACAAGGTGACCGTCCCCCATTTCAAAATCGTGGCCCCCGCCCGCAAGGCGGCCCTTCGCAAGGAGACCGTCCACAGGGCGACCGCCCTCCGTATCAAAATCGTGGCCCTCGCCCGCAGGGTGACCGTCCACAAGGTGACCGTCCGAATCAGAACCGTGGTCCGCGTCCGCAAGGCAGCTCTTCACAAGGAGATCGTCCGCAAGGCGGCCCTCGCCCAACGTTCCGTAAACGCCCGGAAGGTCTGCCATCGGACGATTGATAAGGCAATCATTGATATCAAACGTCAAACCAAACAAACTCACGGCTTAAACGCCGTGAGTTTTTTTATACATGACTGATTTTCAAAATGCTTGTCTTGCGAAAGAATGGTTTTATCCGTTTGTGCTGCCGAATGGACAAACAGTGCCGAGTACGCACCAACACCAGCTTGATTTGATTCATGACACCCGCACGCAAATGATGAGTGATTTTATTCATCGTCATTTCGGGTCAGTTTCGGACAAAAAACTTGACGCTATCGACCTCGCCTGCCATCAAGGATGGTTTAGTTCGAAATTGATCGAATTGGGTTTCGCTTCTGTATTGGCAACGGATGCTCGCGACAGCCACATCGCCGATGCCGAATTGATTTTCAATGCCATGGCTCAGTCAGAAAGAATTAAAACACTGCAATCGGATGTGCATTCTCTTGATACAAAAGAATTGGGCACGTTTGATTTGGTACTTTGCTTCGGACTTATTTACCATCTTGAAAATCCAGTCGGAGCATTGCGAAAGGCATTTGAACTTTGCAAAAGAGTCTGCCTGATTGAAACCCAGATTGCGCCTGGTCAAACCGGCGTCGTGGATTACGGTAGTTATCGATTCGTCAAAAAAATCGAAGCCAGTTTTGTCGTAATCGATGAAACGCATGAAACCCATGGCAGCGAAGCATCGACTCAAGGCATCTGCCTGATTCCGAATCTTGAAGGCCTTGTCTGGATGTTGCAAAAAATCGGTTTTTCACGCGTTGAAGTATTACCGGTATCAGCTGATGGCTACGAGCAATTACTTTACGGAAAACGTGCAATGCTTGCCGCATATCGCTAGCCTGAACGGAAAGCTAGACTCGCAAACTTTGATGGAGTACACGCTCTAAAAAAAACATGGATGGTGCACCTGAAGACCACGTACGGAGCACCTCATGAATCTCAGCCATCGTTTAATATTTTCATCATTGTTGCTCATCGCGCTGCCCTGCGGTGCTAAGAATTTCACCATTTCCAACGGCGATAACATCGGTTTGGTGAAGGCCATCACAGAAGCCAACCTCAGCCCTGAAGCAGACACCATTACATTGGCCAAGAGGGGGCTTTACGCAATCAGCGCTCCTGCTTCGCGCACCAGCCTGCTACCCCTATTCAGAAACACATTAACCATCAACGGCAACGGCGCTGAAATCCGTCGTTATACCAATGCATCGGTTGCCCTGGTCTCGACCGAAAAGAACAGCACTATCGTGCTTCGACAATTAATACTTGCCGAAGGCAGCGAAGGTGCCATATTGAATTACGGTGATTTATTGCTCGATCACGTAAAAGTGGTGGATTCAAATTCGGGCAACGCACGGGCAATTATCACCAACTACGGACGCCTAAGTCTCAGCAATTCCGAACTCGCCTACAACCAAATACCGGTAAGGGCGCACGATGCAGGCGTCATCCTCAATCATGGCGAACTCAGCCTTTCGTTTTCCAAAATTCACAACAACACTATCCGCAAGGACAAAAATCCGCTCTCGTTTGCCCTAGGCGCATTGAATTTCGGCGAAATCAAAATCAACGGGCTCAGTATTGACGGCAATGACATTGATCCCGAGCTCAATCCATCCCAATTGGCCGGCATTATCAATATCGGAAACGCGAAAGTCTTCGGCCGCTACCCTCAAAGCCAGATTATCCGGAAGTCCGCATCGAGCGTCGGCACGATAGTCAATTATTAATTGCATGCAACTTAAACAAATAAAAAAAGGCCGCAGATGCGGCCTTTTATTCATCTAGTTCTTATCGATCCCGAATCACAATCAATCAAGATCGAGCGTATCGGAAGTTTTCTTTCTACGGCGTTTTTCCTGTTGTTCGAAACCGGATTCACAACCGTCTTTCAAGACCATAACGCATTCAAGGTAATCACTGACCATAATGATCGCTGCGCGTATCGCTTTGCCAGCCGGTTTGTTTTCCTCATTTTCGAAGCCGCCACTGGCTCCGAACTTGGAAAAACCGACTTTGCTGCCACCGCTCTTGGAGTTACCTTCAATAGTGCGAACGAAGGAAATTTCGCCGGTTGTGGTGTCCACCACCCGAATATCAACGGCAACATAGGCCTGCGCCGATTTTCCTCCAACGGAAATACCACCGAAACTCAAGCCTGAACCACTGCTTTTCGCTTGTTCTTCATATGAGGATACGGTTCCCATCACGAGATACTGAGCACCGAATAATTTGCCCATCTGCGCAGCATTGCTTAATTTGGCGCGTCCTGACGCCATCAGGTTTTGTTCCTGAATGATGGCATCCATTTTCTGGCGTTCGACGACACGAAATTCGTTTGTCGCTGCCAATTCGTTGCTTAACAAGCCTGCCAAATCCTTGCCGACACTACTGCTCCACCAGTGGGCCTGAGTCTCGTTTTTGAAGTCAACGACAGCAATGACGGGCTTTTTCGAGCCCCCGCCAGCAGGCTGCGCAGACGTTTTTTCCTTGGCAGCCAAACTGCCGGAAGTTCCGAAAGCGAAGATGGAAAATAGAGCCAGGTATTTGATATTCATAATCATTTTACTCATCGATTGATGACACATTTAACGCACAAACCAGATGTTACAGGACATTCAACCCTGTCGTACAACTACCCGGTTTCGGCCTGAATTCTTCGCTTCATAAAGTCCCCGATCTGCGTCCGCTATCAGGCGCTCGAGACTTGCCGCACCCGGACAGTCGCTGACGCCGATACTCATGCTGACCTTCAGATGATTGAACGCGATACCAAATTCGATCGCCGCGATGTCACGACATAAACGATCGCATATTTCAGCGGCTGCCTGAGCCGACATACCCGGGAAAATCAGTACGAATTCATCGCCGCCCACCCGAGCGACCAAATCACGACCGCGAGTCACTTGTTTGAGTTTCAAGGCAATTCTGCGAATGACATCGTCACCCGCGTGGTGCCCGAGGCTGTCGTTAATCGATTTGAACAAGTCGATATCGGCCACTGCGACACTTATAGGCCGCCCTTCAAGTCGTGTCTGTTCGAACAACTGCTTGTAGCTAACATCCAGACTGCGGCGGTTAGCCAAACCGGTCAAGGCGTCTTCGCTTGCCAGCTTCGCCAGCCCATCTGTCTGTTTTTGCAACACCCCCAACAAATCCTCACGCTCCTGGCTGATCTTTTCCAGATTATTCGCATAACTCTGGATTTCAACGGTCCGTTCAGTCACCACTTTTTCCAGCACGCGCTCGCGCAACCGTGACGCGTTTACGGCATATCGGTATGCGGCCAGCAAACCCAATGCAAACAGCGTCACTAGCACTAACCAGAACCCAAGTCGCTGCCAGAGATAGGGCCTGATTTCGAAAGGATATTGGCTAACCATTCCCGACCACCTTCCGAAGCCGTCATCGGCTTCGATATTCAGCGCGTATTTTGCAGGTGCGAGATTGGTGTACGACACTTGATTAAGCGAACTCGGGGTTTGCCATACATCGTCAAAACCATCCAGTCGCACGCGATATTGAACCTGTTCGGGAGCGATGAAAGTCGGCGCAGAGAAAGCGAAATCTATTCTGCGGACACCGGGGCCAAAAATACTTTGGGTGGCATCCAGCACCGGAATGCCGTTGATGGCAATCGATTCAATCAATGTTTTCGGTTTGAAATTCAAAGGCTGGCGCTTTTCCAGATCCAGTAAGGCAAGTCCGCTGGAGGTGGCATACCATAGATAGTCCGAATCGAGCAGCATGACGGGACTGCCGCCGCCATTGCACTGCAAACGGGATAATGGTCCTTGCGATTGATCGATGCCGCTGATCGATAGCTCTTTCTCGGTCCCCAACGCTATGCCGTCGAGCTGCTTTCTGCTCAAACGGACAACGCCTTTATTGGTGCAAATCCACAAGGTTTCCTGATGACCCGTTACCCCAAGAATCGGGACATTGGGAAGTCCCCGCGAAATTCCAATTGAAGTCACCTGGTCTTTTTCTATTCGATACAGGCCATCGTCGGCGGCTGCCCATAAAACACCGCGTTCATCCTCATAAAAAGCGAAGGCGTATTGCAGATTGACGCCGGGATTATTCCAGGCTTTGATTTCATCGTTTTCAATATAGAAAATTCCGGCAGTCGAGCCAATCCAGAGCCGTTTTTTCGAATCCAGAAACAAGGCACGCACGGCAAGTTCACTGCCGAACAACCTCGTTACCTTTTCGTTTTCAATCAGCGCGACACCGCCGCCGGCTCTTGCTCCCAAGCCAGCCCAAACGCGATCGCCATCGGCTACCAAGCTGCGTACCTGATTAGAGGGTAATCCCTGATTGCGGGTGATATGGCGAAACTTGCCTGCCTCCAAAATACTGATGCCAGCATCTGCCGTGCCAATCCAGAGTTCACCGGGCTTGCGTTGCATCAGGGAATAAATACTGTCGCTGGCAAGCCCTTGCGAGCGTCCCTGATGCGCGATTCCGTTGCTACGAATATGGTTCAAGCCAGCACTCGTACCCACCCAGGTGCTGCCGTCGAGGTCTTTCAGTACCGCGCGGACGTAATCGTCGCTCAAGCCGTTATATCGGGCGTAACGGGTAATCTGGCCGGTCCTGATGCGTGTCACACCAAGATTCGTGCCGATCCAGAGACTTTTTTCCTGATCGAGAAACAATGTCGCAATACGATTGTTGACCAAGCCATTTTTGGTATCAAAATGTTCCAGCTTGCCGTTACAGAGGCAATATAGCCCTTCACTTTGCGTCCCGAACATAATACGTTTCGGGGTTTCTACCAGGATGGATTCGACCTGATGTATTCCGCCGATATTTTCTCCGCCTTGCACCGGCAAAAAAACTTTGTTGTCCTGCTTGAACAGCCCACGATCCGTTGCCGCAAGCAGTTTGCCGTCATGATCTTTTGCCAGTGCGGACAGCGACTTTATGGGCACGGAAAAAACCGGCATTAACTCGAAGTTGCCATTTTTCAGTTTTGCCAAACCGACACGCGTTGCAAGCCAGATATTTCCCTGCGCATCCTGCTCGAAACCGAGAGCACTATTTTCAGCATCAGGCAACTGTACCGGGTAACGTTTCAGGCTGCCGTCCGGCTCCAGCGACATAATGGTTTTGGATGCCGCAGCAATCCAGATTCTTCCGTCGCTATCTTCAAATAATGCGGTAATTTGTGAATGGCCTGGCTCATTTTCGTAAGGAATTGCCGTCCATTGACCTTTGAAATAACTGAATAATCCATCGCGCGCAGAACCCACCCACAAGCGGCCATCCCTGGCAGACAACAAGGCGCGGATTCCATTGTCCGACAGGCCCGGAATTTCATCGCGATCGAATACTTTCCATTCACGCCCGTTGAATCGCGCCAAACCTTCCCACGTCGCGACCCAGATATAGCCATCGGGAGTCTGGGCTATCGATTGTGCCGTGTTATGCGGCAAACCATTACTGCTATCCCAAACACGGGTTGAACGAAGATGGATGGGCAGTTCATCAGCCAGTGATGTAAAACTGCCGAATAACAATAATAAAACAGCCAGCATGCGGATCAGCAACAAACCATTCCCCTGATTTCTATAAAGTAGCTGCATTCAAATAATTTCAAATTTATCGGCATCCAGATACGCGGGAAATTTTTCCCTGAAAGCCGTCAGCTCGGTGGCAGACAATGCACCGGTCAACACTTCATCATTCCTTCCACCGGTTACCATTGCCTGGCCAAGATAGTCCAACAACACGCTGTCACCCGAGTAGTCGATTGAATTGCCATCAAGGCCTACGCGATTCACGCCGGCAACATACGCCAGGTTTTCGATGGCGCGGGCAGGCAGCAAGCTTTTCCAGGCATGCCGACGTGCTGCAGGCCAGTTGGCGACGTACAAAAGCAAATCGTAATCAAAGCGATTTTCTGCGTCATGATTAAAACGGTTTCTGGAAAACACCGGAAACCGCAAGTCATAACAAACCAGCGGGCAAATTCTCCAGCCTTTATATTCCACGATCAGGCGTTCATTTCCAGAGGCGTAGCGCTGATGTTCATTGGCCATTCGAAAAAGATGGCGCTTGTCGTAGTATTCAAATCCACCATCAGGCTGCGCCCATATGAGGCGATTGAACACATTCGAATTTTCGCGTATCTGCACGCTGCCGGTGACGACGGCATCGTGTTCCCTTGACTTTTCAAGCATCCATGCCAATGTCTCGCCTTGCATGGTCTCGGCGCCAGCGATGGCTTCGTTGCTGAAACCCGAGGTAAAGGTTTCCGGCAGAATAAAAATATCGGTTTTACCTGTTTCACGCTGCAATAAATCGCCGTAATACTCGCGGTTGGCTTGCGGATCATGCCAACGGGTATTGCCCTGTACCAGGCTGATATTGAGATGGTCCTGCATCAGACTTTCACCAGACGCTCAATGGCTGCATCCAGAGTGTTCGCGTTCTTGGCAAAACATAGACGTATCAATCGCTGCCCCGCCGGCGGATTTTCATAGAAAGGGGAAAGCGGAATCGCAGTAACGCCCTTTTTAATCGTCAGCCATCGGCAGAACTCAAGATCGCCCATGTCGCTGATCCCGGAATAATTCACCAACTGGAAATAACCTCCCGGCACAGCAAGCGGCTGGAATCGTGTTCCCAGCAATTGGATTTTAAACGCATCGCGCTTTGCCTGATAAAACTCGCCCAATTGTTCGTAATGTTCTGGCTCTTGTTGAATCATTTCGGCAAACGCCCATTGTGCCGGGGCAAAAGTACAAAACGTATTGTATTGATGCACTTTGCGAAATTCTTTGGTCAATGCAGGCGGTGCTATGCAATAGCCGATTTTCCAGCCGGTGCAATGATAGGTTTTACCAAAACTGGAAATCACGAAACTGCGCGCCGCCAATTCGGGATAGCGCAAAACACTCTCGTGTCGGCGTCCGTCGAAAATAATATGCTCGTAGACTTCATCGGACAAAATCAGGATTTCAGTATCTTTAACGATCTCTGATAACGCATGCATATCGTCAGACGTCAGCATTGCACCCGACGGGTTGTGCGGCGTATTGATGAAAATCATGCGCGTACGCGGTGAAACGGCAGACTTCACCTTATTCCAGTCCACCGCAAAAGTATCGGGTTCCAAAGCGACATGCACAGCTTTTGCTCCCGCCAAATCAATGGCCGGCTCGTAACAGTCATAACAGGGATCCAGCACAATGACTTCGTCACCGCTGTGAACGACAGCAAGTACGGCATCGAAAATGGCTTCACTGGCGCCGCTGGTAACCGTTATTTCGGAATCGACATTCAGCTGCATCCCGTAACAACGAAAAGTTTTGTCGGCAATGGCCTGCCTGAGCGCCGCAATACCATGCATCGGCGCGTATTGATTTTTCCCTTGCCGCATGGCTTTCGCCAACTCGTTTACCAAGCGTTCCGGCACATCAAAATCGGGGAAGCCTTGCCCGAGATTTACCGCCTGATGCTCCATCGCCAACTGGGACATCACGGTAAAAATGGTGGTTTCAACTTTCGGTAATTTAGTATTTAGATTCATGTCGGGAATATATCTTGATCGCTTTAGATTATGTGTATTTGACGAGTGGCGTAAAGAAAAAGGCGCGAATTTTTCAATTCGCGCCTTGGTCTTCACATCCGGCAAAGTTTATTGTGCGCAGCCTTGGGTCTCGGTCAATACAGAGACAGCCGAAGTCTTGTTCCAGCTACCGGGAACTCCGCTGGCAAAGTTCACGTTGGTACCGACGCTGACAATATTATTGGTCGAATAGGTACGCGAGAATGAACCAACGGTAGTTCTGGTCGTCGTGACAGCCGTACACAAAGGACAGAAGCCACCAATCTGGTCGAGATTGAAAGTTTCCGAAGCATTCGGGTAAGTCCCGGCCCGCTCGGCTACGAGGAAGCGCGATACGCCTTCACCGTCATACAGGAAGTTGGCGACAAACTCGTACGTTGGGAACACCTGAAAACTGTAGCCAAAACCCGATTCAGCCGGGTTATACCAATGTGCACTGATATCGAGGTTGCTGCTATTGAATTGCGGGCAACCCGTGAGATACGCCGACATCGGTTCGGAACCGGTTTGACCATCCAGGTTGTAATGAAAATCAAACGTGTTGGTGCCGGTGACGGTAATCTGCGCTTCACCAATCACGGTTTGGCTCTTGGTGGTTCCGTTCCATGCTGCGCGGAAAATCTGTCCTTTCCAGATACCATTTGCACCCGGTCTTGGACCCTGCATGTAGTACCAGGTCGGGGTTGTGTCTTGGAGATAGGTGTACCAGATGACGGCCCAATCAGTGCCACCTGGATAAATAAACACGCCATGTCCGCTACGGTTCGGGTTGTAATACGAACCGGGCTTGAAGGTAGCGCCTACATTGGACGTATTGATTACCGCTTTCACGGCAACGGTTGCCGTTGCACCACCGGCATTGGTCGGTTTCAGATACCAGCGGCCCGGCTGCAAACTGCCGCCGGCAATCGTAATGGACTGGTTAGCACCGGCCACACTGGAGATAAACGCGTTGGTGCCCGGAGCGGCTTCAATCAAGGGCGCCGTCGGGCTTGCCAGACGCGCGGTTCCGAGGGTAACTGTGCCGGTGCCCGTGGTGGTGAATGTCACCGACGTCGCGTTCGGTGGCACATTAAAGTAAAGCTTGTTATGCGTTGAACCGGCCGGCAATGTGACCGAGCGTGCGACATTATTTGCCAAGGCGAAAGGTTCGAAGGTGGTGCCGGTACGGGTCAATTCCACCGGAATTTGAAGCGTATTGCTTCCTGCCGTCGCTTGGATGATCAGGAACCCGATGCGCTTCTGGCCTGCCAGGAAGGTTGGATCATCCCATGCCAATCTGGCTTTGAACGTTGCGCCTGAAGCCAATTTGCCAGGACCGGTGGCAGTGAAGTTTCCAGTGGTACCCGCTTGAACCGGTGCCTGATAGGAATCGATCCGAACAAGGTCCGAGCTACCGGCGGTTTGGTCGTCGTAATTCTGGGCCAATAACCAGAAAGTTTGTGGAACACTGGTCGTGGTGATGTTGAACTCGCAACGCTCGGTGGCTGTACCTCCAGCAGACACGCATAGCTCTTCGGCCTTGCTAGGCAAACCATTGCCATCATCATCTGAGCCAACAAACAAATCGGTGTCCACAGACGCGGAAGATGAAGTCGAAACCTGCATTTTATAGATAACAGGACCACTCACCGGACTGGCAGGTATCGTGAAGGTATCAACAAAAATACCCGTGTAATCGTTATAACGAGGATTCGTGACCACTGGAGGGCCGGCACTAGGAACAGGCTCAAAGGTGTCGTATGCATCAGCCACGGTTGGGTCTTGCTGCAAGACTGGCGTACTGACCTTGGGTGTAACGAGGTCACCGGCAACAAAACGGGCATTTGGCAAAGCTGCCAAGCTGGTTATGCCACTGAACGTGACATCAATATGGCCCCTTTCGGTGGAGACTGTTTGTGAGATGGAAGTGACAGCATTACTTAGATTTGAATACGGGCTTGAAAAAATTGCGACAGGCAATGTGAGGTCTGGGCGACCATTACCCGAAGTATTTTGCAGCGTCACCGACCCATAGACCCATTTATTCGTCAAATTGGGCGCGCCAGTGAGATTGAAGGTGAAGTTGACCGACTGGGATTGACCACTGGTGAAGCTCAGGCTGCTGGAACTCGGCGTCATTACAACGCCAGCCGGCAAGCTACTGGTGATGGTGTAATTTCCACCGTTGGCCATATCGGTGAAGGTGCGGGGTAACACACAGGTTTCAAAACAATTGCTGTTAGCCAGTGATGGAAGATTCAGCGCATTGGCAGTCGAGGCACTCGTGGCCTTGAATTGTGCATCGGTAACTGCAAGATACAGCCCTGCACGTACTGCTTTATTGACATCGGTTTGACCCGAACCAATGTCGTGTGGTGTTCCAACAACACCATTAACCATGACGCTTCGACGCGCGGTCAACATTAAGGCCGAAATAATTTGATTGGGTGTCCAAGCTGGATTGGCTTTTTTGATAAGAGCTACAGCACCTGCAACATGCGGTGCCGCCATCGATGTACCACTCAGGCTTGCCGATGTTTTAGTAGCGGAGATGCAGGCACCTGCGGCCTGAGTACTACATGTCGCCACAACTTCGTTATTTACCTGCGTAAATGTTCCATCGCCGACGCCTGCTGCATAGATATTGACACCCGGTGCTGCAATATCAGGTTTTATAATACCGGTTGGAATGACAGGGCCACGACCACTAAACGACGCGAGTCGATCGCCTAACGCCGCATTGACCGTGTAGTTGGAGCCCAGCATCTGCCCCGTATGACCAGTACCTGAATTCAACCAGGTCAAAAAAGACTGACCATCGGCATAGGTGAGGTGTACCGTCGGAACAACGTATGTATCCGCAACCGTGCTATCACCTTCGGACACTTGATTGTACATAACCATTCCGCCACCACTGCCTTGCGATACGTTGTATGCCTTGGCCCGTCGTGCGTAGTAGCCGCGTTCGCAGCCCACAATTTTACTGGCAAAAAAACCGGTCACCCATGTGGGTGGCTTACTGACGCCTGTAGCTGAGTCATCAGAATTGGCACCGGTTGCGCACAGTGGGTATGCCGGATCTTTCGTGATTGCCCGTGCAGAAAGTACGCTGCCTGTAGAGGTGTTACCTGATCCGTAAAGTGTTCCACCGCCGGGCAAAGGCGTATTACCACCGGTCAGTACAAGGGTGTTGACCAATGCGCGATCTTGAGTTGTCGCAGCCACCGACATCACCCAAGGTGCGTTAGACGGACTACCCAAGGTTCCGGGAGAAGGGCCATCATTACCAGCAGCGACCGAAGAAACCACATTGGCGTTGCGAGCGGCCAGAAAAGCTTCTTCGCTATCGTCAATCGTGGCATTAAGGAAATTCGGATATGGATCTGCAGGGCCGCCACCAATCGAATAATTGATCACATGCACGCCGTCAATCACGGCCTGATTGATACTGGCTAATGTCGCCCCGCCTGGACAACCAGTATCACCACAGGCTTTGTAGGCAATGATATTCGCTCTCGGTGCGACACCAGACATGCTCGGAGAATAAGGTGTCGAGCCACCAGGTAAAGTGATAATTACAGGATTACCGGATGTCGTTGCAGCAGTATGAGTGCCGTGACCATCTGTATCTTCGGCATTACCGGTAGTGCCGCTGCCGCCTCCATTTACGCCTCCCCCTGTAATAAAATCCCACAACCCAATTAACTTGCCATTACATTTACTGGCATGCGCAGGACTTGCGCAGCGACCAACAAAACCGGGCTTCGGGTTGGTAATAGAAAAAGTCTCGGCAAAAGTTGCGCCTGCAGTACCGGTAGCAGCAAAAGAAGGATGCAAGCGATTAATGCCGCTATCGATGACACCAATTATCATGCCCTCGCCCTTGTTACCGGTGACGATAGGGGTTCCACCGCCAGCCCAGACTTGATCAGCTTTAATCCATGCCGGGCCACGGTCGGTCATCAGGCGATAAATTTTTTCCCTTTGCACCCGCTTGACACCCGGCATGCTGCGAATGATGGTGGCTTCGGCTTCCGTCATCGGCGCAGCAAAACCGTGGGTAACGACATCGTAAACAAAGGTAGGTGTTAAAGTGCGGCCAATTTTACTGGACGCTAGCTGGATGCGATTCTGGCGAGCAGAAGCAAGATAGCGGCGATAGTTTTGCGATGCTGCCGAATTGACATTGAACCTTTGTTCACCGGTGGCACTCGGACTCGTGGCTGCCATTGTGGGCATATCCGATTTCCTGCTATCAGAGCCTCTGAAGCTGGCAAGCGGCAATTCATCGAAAGTGACAATGTAGGTTTTGATTCCCGAACTTTTGACATCGACGATTTTCGATGCGGCATTGGCCGCTTCGTTCGCGGGCAAGGTCAAACCTAATCCAATGGCAACAGCTAAAACTAACGGAGACGCACGCATGCTGGCTATCCTGTGGCTAATCTGGTGAACTCTGTCTATCGATTCTACTAGCAAATGCGCTCAGTTTGGGGACATCCGAATTTAGCTAGGTGACGGGACAATCCGTGACACACATCACACAACTTTATTCAATAAGCGTCTTCGCTGTTACCGGCGGCACACTAGATAACGCTTGTCATCGCAATTCGTGGACTGAAATCGCGATAAAAGTTAATATTTCCATATAAATGAATGATTTTTCTGCCAATTCTGTAGTTCTCGAAGTCAAAAATCTGAGCTATTTCAGAAATGAAGAGAAAATCTTTGGTCCCGTCGACTTCACATTAAAAAGCGGCAGCGCCCTTTTGGTCACAGGTGCCAATGGTTCCGGGAAAACGACGCTGCTGAGGGTGCTTAGCGGTTTATTAAAAGCGCAGACGGGGGAAATCCTCGTCCATAAACCCGAAGGTGCGCATCACGACCTTTCGCATTCCTGTGCCTATCTGGCGCACAAGCCCGGGCACAAAGCCGAACTCAGCTGTCTGGAAAATCTCGAATATCTCCAGGCCGTTTTTGATCGGCCCAAAACGGAACTCATCGAGACCACACTTTCAAAAGTAGGACTCGCGGGGTATGAAGACACTCAGGCAAGACAACTTTCTGCCGGACAAAACAAGCGACTCGGTCTGGCCAGACTATTAATTTGTCAGAGCCCGTGTTGGTTACTTGACGAACCTTACGCCAATCTCGATTTGCAGGGCATCGAATTGGTAAATGAACTCATTGCCGAACAGACGGCTCGGGGTGGAGCAGTTTTATTGACAACGCATGGTGCGTACGCGGCGCCACCCGTGCCATGCCAAAGTCTGGTGCTCGCCGACGGCGGAGCAAGGCGATGAATACCAATCAATCGGCTTTTCCATTGTTTGCCGCGCAATGCCGCCGCGACCTTCGACTCTCGCTTCGTCGCCGTGGTGACGTAGCTCAACCGATTCTTTTTGCGATCATGGTCATCACTCTATTCACATTAGCGACAAGCGCAGACCCAAAAAAAATGGCGGAGCTTGCACCCGGAATTATCTGGGTTGCCATTTTATTATCGAGCCTGCTGTCGCTCGACTCGATTTATCGCAGCGATTTCGATGATGGCAGCCTGGAACAAATGCTGATGTCACCCGCTCCGTTGTCCTTATTACTTGCCGCCAGAATTCTGGTGCATTGGATAAGCACGGTGCTACCGCTTGTCATCCTGACACCGCTTTTTGCACAGATGCTGTTTCTGCCAACGGACTTGCTGACGCCTTTAATGGTGTCCCTGTTAGTTGGAACTCCGCTCATCAGTCTGATCGGCGCTGTTATCGCGGCTTTGACAGTCGGTATACGTCACTCTGGTATGCTACTGGCTCTGTTGGCACTCCCACTTTACGTACCTGTGCTGGTGTTTGGCGCAGGCTCGGTGGTGGCCGCATCGCAGGGCTTGGCATGGTTAGGCGCAATCAGTCTGCTCGCCGCGGGCCTGGTGATTGCCATAGTGCTGGCCCCCATTGCCGCTGCATCTGCCATAAAAATTTCCCTGACTTGAAATGAAAGACTTAATTCTTTGGTTTAACACTACCGGATCACCCCCCAATTTCGAGCGCTTTGCCGCCCGCTGGATTCCGGTCTGGTTTACGTTGGCGCTAGTAAGCCTGATGATAGGAATCGTCGGCGGTTTATTCCTGGTGCCGGCCGACGCCAAACAAGGTGAAATTTTCCGGATTATCTATATCCACGTGCCTGCGGCCTGGATGAGTCTGTTCGTTTTTATTGCCATGGCGATACAGGCGTTCATCGCATTGGTGTGGCGAATCAAGATTTGCGAATTACTCACGATCGCCAGCGCTCACATCGGGTTGATGTTTACCGCTATCACGCTAATCACCGGATCGATATGGGGAAAGCCTACCTGGGGAACTTGGTGGACGTGGGATCCGCGGCTGACTTCCGAACTGGTGCTGTTGTTCATTTACCTGGGCATTATCGGCCTGTACAACGCGATTGAAGATCGCCGTTCTGCAGCACGAGCAGCGGCATTTTTAGTGCTGATCGGAATCATCAATGTGCCTATCGTGCATTTTTCGGTGAACTGGTGGAACACCTTGCATCAGGGCGAAACGATTCGGTTAGTGGGCGAATCGAAAATGGCAACGGAAATGATGTGGCCGCTCATCGTCATGGCGCTTGCCACCAAGTTCTGGTTTATCGGCTCGGTACTTAAACGAACGCGCGCCATGAACCTCGAACACGAAGCCAACAAAGACTGGGCGAAAAAACTGGCAGGAGCCGACCAATGATCCATCTGCATCAGGAATTCGTCATCGCGGCCTACATCATTTTTG
>JAYUWO010000113.1:0-5054 GCA_043753545.1 Arenimonas sp. | reverse complement strand
TTGAAATGGTCACATCGCTTATAATCGGCACTTCGATCAGAACCCGATAGTTTTCATGGATGCCACATTCGAGCTACTGCAGCGCATAGACACTCCTTTGCACAAGTTTCTGTTGCAGGTTCTGGTTGTTCTAGCCGTAGCCAAAATCGCTGGACGCTGTATGCGTCTGATTCACCAGCCTGCGGTTATCGGTGAAATGATCGCCGGAATTTTGTTGGGGCCATCCCTATTTGGCTGGATGATGCCTGCCACACATGATTGGTTGTTTCCAAAAGACGGTATGACGAGTCTTGGCCATGTCAGCCAGTTAGGCGTGCTGATTTTCATGTTCACCGCTGGCGCTGAATGGGATATGTCGCGGCTGCGCGATAAATTCAAATCCACCTTGTTGATTAGCCAAGCGGGCATGGTGATTCCATTCCTCATCGGCCTCGGACTGGCGAGTTTCCTTTATGCCAATTACGCGCCGCTAGGCGTGAGCCAATTTGATTTCAGTTTGTTCATTGGTATTTCTTTATGTGTGACCGCATTTCCGGTTTTGCTAAGGATCATCGACGACCGCGGGTATAAAGGCAGCCAGATTGCGACAGTGGCGATTGCCTGTGCTGCTATCGCCGATGCCAGTGCCTGGGCCCTTTTGGGAATCATCATTGCAACCGTGCAATCCCAGAGCATTGCGAGTGCTGTTGCTTGCGCAGTCACTGCCCTCGCCTACGCTTGGCTGCTGATCGTTCCAGGCCGACGTTTTATCGCGAAGCAAACCATGAACGAGGAAAATTATTCGCGTTGGTTGGTAGTGCTTGTCATTGCCGTATTGGCGAGTGCCATGTTTACCGAAGTTATCGGACTGCACCTGCTGTTTGGTGCATTCCTCGCCGGCATTGCGGTGTCCTCCAATCAGGTATTACGCAATATCATCGAAGAAAAAATAGAACCTTTTGCCGCCGCCTTGTTGCTGCCATTATTCTTCGCACAGACAGGATTGAACACGCGGATCGACACGCTCAGTGGTCAGGAATGGCTGTTGTGTCTATTGATCACCGGCCTGGCAACCATTGGCAAACTGGGTGCTACCACAGTGTCGGCAAGGATGAGTGGTTTGTCGAAACCGGATGCATGGCGTTTGGGCGTTTTGATGAATACCCGCGGCCTGATGGAATTGATTGTCTTGGCCATCGGCTTGCAGTTGGGCCTGATCAGCCAAAGCCTGTATGCGATTTTGGTGATCGTGGCGATCGTAACCACCATGATGACCGGGCCGTTTCTTGGCGTGATTGATCGCTTCTTCAAGCCGGTTCCGCAAGCCCTGAATTAAGCGGGAGCATTCTGCCAGTAGAGTTGCGCTACAGAATCGCCTAAACCCAGTATCTCGATAATGCCGTTTGGGTTGCCGGCCATGGCAATTACGTATTCCGGGCATTGCCAGGTGTTTATCGATGCTGCATACGGATCTGCCGACGGAATAAATGAATGCGCTCGCGACACTTCAAATTTCAGCCCGGCGCCATACTGTTTGGCTACGCATTCTTTCATTGTCCAGTACAAATAGAACTGCTGGCCTAATTGTTCAGGGGCTAGTGTTTTTAGAATATCCGTTTCGGATTTCGAGAATACATGGCTGGCAATGGCGATAAAATCGCGTGGCTTGCCGTAGGTTTCAATATCGATGCCGACTGCCGAGTTTGAAATAGCAGCAGCAATCCAGTCGCCTGAGTGGCTCAAAGAAACATAAAGCTCGGATATTCCGTCATGCAGGCATTTCAGACGCCGTTGATTATTGTCGTCAATACTATAAATCCAGTCCTCGACGGCATTCCCATGCAAGTGACTGGCCATTTTTCTGGCAAGAAAATGACCTGCAAGAAACTGACCTTTTCTACGTGCCGAAGTTATAGCTCGATAACGAGTCAATTCGCGATCGGTCAACCAGTGCAATTGTTTTTCATCCAATTCCAGCACGGGGTCGTGCTTGTGCACGACCTGAACCAGAGTTTGCATTGGACGGTCTTCAGGCAAATTATTTGCCAGCCAGCTTCGCGTAGCGGCCTTTCAGGGCGACACCGGAAATCATGTTGCCGGCATGGCATTCGTATTGCGTTGCACTTTTATATTCGACACGTTTGTAATAACTGGTGACGCCGATAACGGCATTGGCGCCACGTGATTTTGCACTCTCCTGTAACTGCATCAGCGCGGATAGCATGACCCATTTACAGGCTTCTTCCTTGCCCTTGCCAAACGCGTTGGACTTTTTGTTGGTCACGTCTTCTTCCATGGTTTTCAAAACCTTGGGCGTACTTTGACCGGCAAAATAAAACTTTACCGACCCGTCAAGCTTTCCGCTTGAAAAACCGGCGTCCAATGCTTCTTTAACATCGAGATGTAACACTCTGTCGGCAGCAAGAACATGCGCACTGCTTGCCGAGAGCAAAACAAACAAACCGATGAAGCCGACGCGCTTAAGTTTGAATGCAAACATTTTCATATCCCTATAAGTTTTTATTACCAACGTTTGAAGATCAGTGAAGTGTTGATGCCACCGAAAGCGAAATTATTGCTCATTATGTACTCGGCTTCCAGATTGCGTCCGTCGCCGGTGATGTAATCCAGTGCACCACAACGCGGATCTACGTCGACAAGATTGACAGTCGGTGCAAACCAGT
Organism: Arenimonas sp.; assembly: GCA_043753545.1. Taxonomy (GTDB): domain Bacteria; phylum Pseudomonadota; class Gammaproteobacteria; order Xanthomonadales; family Xanthomonadaceae; genus Arenimonas. Next base: position 2,391 of record JAYUWO010000113.1, on the reverse strand, counting down.
TGGCACGCATCATTTCGATACTGACCCAGGCTTCCAGTGCACCGCAGGCACCCAAGGTATGTCCGGTATAACTTTTCAGCGAACTGATCGGCATGCGCTCACCAAAGACCGAATGGGTGGCGGTAGTTTCGGCAATGTCGCCATGATCCGTTGCGGTGCCGTGTGCATTGACGTAGGCAATCGCTTCCGGTGGCAGCCCTGCATCCTTTAATGAGAGCCGCATGGCAATTGCCATGGTGTCTGCATTCGGTTGAGTGACATGCCTGCCATCACTATTGGTGCCGAAGCCGACAAGCTCGGCATAAATTTTTGCACCGCGCGCAAGCGCATGTTCGAGTTCTTCCAACACCAGAGTACTGGCACCTTCGCCGATCACGAGACCATCGCGGTTCTTGTCAAATGGACGCGGTGTCAAATGCGGATTGTCATTGTTGGTACTGGTGGCGAATAAAGTATCGAACACCGTGGCACCGGTAACATCCAACTCTTCCGAGCCACCCGCCAGCATCACGTCCTGATGCCCGGCCTTGATCGCTTCATAGGCATAACCAACGCCCTGGCTGCCGGAAGTACAGGCACTCGATGTGGTAATGATGCGGCCGGTAACGCCAAAAAATACGCCGACATTCACCGGTGCGGTATGGCTCATCATCTTGATGTAAGTCGTGGCATTGATGTACTGGGTATTTTTTTCTGACAAGGTGCGGCCGAAATCGCTCATCGATTCCGGAGTGCCTGCAGAAGAACCGTAAGAAATACCAACGCGCCCGCTACCCAATATCGGATCATTCAACAAGCCGGCATCGATGAGTGCCAATTCGGTTGCGCGTGTTGCCATTAATGCGACACGGCCCATGCTGCGGGTGGATTTGCGATTGTAATGGTCCGGCAATTCATAAGGCGCGACTGGCACGCCAAGACGCGTGTTCAGGCCCTTGTACTCCGCCCATTCCGGAAATTGTTTTACTGCATTACGTTTTTCGCGAAGGCGAGCATGGACGGTTTCCCAATCATGCCCTAGCGGACTTAAATTTCCGGCACCGGTAATAACGACACGACGCATTAGATTAACCCTCCATTGACGGAAATCACCTGGCGCGTGATGTAAGCCGCTTGATCCGAAATGAGGAATGATACCAGCGAGGCGACTTCATCGGCCTGCCCCATGCGACGCAAGGGGATCATCTTGATGGCTTCGTCGGCCAATTCCTGGCTGACCATATCAGTTTCGATTAAACCCGGAGCCACGCAATTCACCGTGATGTCGCGCTTGGCCAATTCAAGTGCCAATGATTTCGATGCCGCCATGATGCCTGCTTTGGCCGCACTGTAATTGGTCTGTCCACGATTGCCGGCAATGCCCGACACCGAGGCAAGCGTAACGATACGGCCGGGTTTTCGACGACGCACCATCGGCATCACCAGCGGTTGCAACACGTTGTAAAAACCATCGAGATTGGTGTGGATGACACTATCCCATTCATCGCCGGTCATGGCCGGAAAGGCATTGTCCTTTGCTATGCCGGCATTGCATACGACGCCATAGTAGGCACCGTGCGTTTCGACATCCTGCAATAACAATTCTGCACATCTGGCACGATCGGCAATATCAAAACTCAGGCAACGTGCTTCTACCCCCATATTTCTGATTTCCGTGCAGAGCTGCTCTGCCTCTTCGATGCGACTGCGGCAATGCACGACGATATTAAAACCGTCCTTCGCCAGTCGCAACGCGATGGCGCGACCAATACCGCGACTCGCGCCGGTAACCAGTACAGTAAGATCTTTCATGAAGGATTACTCGTTAAAAATTCCGAAGCATTGGGCGGCTCGTAAACCGACAGACTGGCGGTGGCAATTTCCCGGTCACCGTCCAATATTTTGCAGCTAAACATTCCCAGGCCGTTGTCGGCAAACAATTCGCAATTGGCATGGATCACCAGGCGCTGGCCAATGGTGAAATATTCGTCGGTACACTCGTATTTTCGGGTGCCCAGTAAAAAACCGATTTTGATTGGTTCGTCTTTTGCCATTGCCTTGCAACCGGCCCAAGTCGCTATTGCCTGCGCCATGTATTCAATGCCGGCCCATGCGGGGACACCTTCATCGACTGCCAGCACATGACTGTCGCGTACAAACGCTTCGACAATCACCAGATTTTCATCGTGGCTCAACAAACGATCCAGCCAACGCATGGTATCGCGATGCGGCAATACCTGATCGAGTGTAACGACTGGCTTTTGCATCATGCACGCCCCAGACAAATCGCGGCATTGCTGCCACCAAAAGCAAAGCTTTGACTAAGAATGTACTGCATTGGCTTTGCGGATTTCTGTCCCGGATGCACTAATTGAATCGGCGGAATCGAAGTATCTGTTACGCCATCAAACC
>JAYUWO010000112.1:0-42327 GCA_043753545.1 Arenimonas sp. | reverse complement strand
CACCTTCCTGCACCGACTTCGCAATTTTGCCCCAGGCATCTGCTTGTTCCTGCGTGAAAATGCCCGGAATGCGGGCGTAACCCAGTCCGTCGGCCGATGGCGAGGTGCCTTCGGCAATCAGCAAGCCGGCGCTGTTACGTTGTTGGTAATAATCGAGCATGGTGTCGTTGGGCACATTGCCGATCGCACGTGAGCGCGTCATCGGCGCCATTGCGATACGATTTTGCAAGGCGATCCCGCCAACGGTGGTGGCTGAAAAAAGCAGAGTGTTCTGTGACATGGTGTTTCTCCGTGTGAGGCTGACAAGATGCTGCAGATGAACCAGGGAGCCAAGCCTTATGTCCGGCACGCATTGTTGCGCCAGTGCAACAGAACCGCCGTGAGGCTGATGCGACGCTGGCGCCGGCATCGCAATAAAAAATTCACATAAACTCCCATATAGTGCGAAAACAATAAGATTTCATCCGAACGAGGTGTGTCATGGACCAGCGCGTTATCGATCTCTATAACAATTACATCCATGGCAGCATGCCGCGCCGGGATTTTCTGAATCGTCTGGCGGGCATTGCCGGCAGCGTTGCGGCGGCGAGTGTCTTGTTGCCCTTGATCGAACCGAATGACGCCTACGCGCAGCAAATCGATCCGAAAGATAGAACTCTGAAATCCGAATACGTTGAATACGCAGGTACGCAGGGTCGGGTACGCGCCTATGTCGCCAAACCAGCAAAAGCAAAAAAACCTTTGCCCGGTTTGCTGATCATCCATGAAAATCGTGGCTTGAATGCGCACATCGAAGACGTGGCACGCCGTGCTGCATTGGCCGGGTATATCGCCGTTGCCCCTGATGGGTTGAGTGTTGCCGGTGGTGCACCGGTGGATCAGGAAAAAGCCCGTGATTTATTTGCCGCCACCGATCGCGCCACGATTGATAAGGACATCATTGCGGGTGTTCCTTATATTGCCAGTCGCAGCGACGGCAATGGCAAAATTGGCGCCGTCGGTTTTTGTTACGGTGGCGGCATGGCATTACGTTGTGCAGCCGAACGCAGTGAAGTGAATGCGGCCGTGTGTTTTTACGGCAGCGCCTTGAAGCCGGAACAAATCGCCAACGTCAAAGCCCCTCTTATGATGCATTACGCCGGCAAGGATGAACGCATCAATGCCGGTATCCATGATTTTCGTCTCGCACTCGATGCACAGGCCATTGCCTACAGCCTGCACATGTATCCCGGCACGCAACACGGGTTTCATAATGATTCGAGCACAGCGCGTTATGACGTTGCGGCGGCGAAACTGGCGTGGGCAAGAACCATCGCCTTGTTCGATAGCGCCTTGAAATCCCCGTAGGGGCGATTCATGAATCGCCCCTACGGAATTGCCCTACGGATGTAATTTGTCCAGATGCCATTGCAGGGGGTTGTTTGCAATGTATTTCCGCAATGCATCTAATTCTATTTCGTTGCGTATCATGCGCTCCCAATAATTGCGTTGCCATACCGTCGCGCCCGGTGTTTTCCGGAGTTGGTTAATGCGTTTTGACGCCGTCATTTTGAATCGGCCAACTATTTTCGGTATCGCCATATTTCTGCGTTCAGTTACCGTCATGCGTAGGGGCGATTCATGAATCGCCCCTACGCATTCGTTCAAGACAATTATCCCGTGAAAATGATTCGGCATGATCACGAATTCGTCGATCTCGCTGCCGGAACAACACTTGGGCAGTTCATTCCACAGAGCTTTAATCATCCGCCCGGCATCATTCAATTGCATTTCGCCATCGATGATATTTCCGAATAAACACTCGCGGTCCTCCACGCAAATCGTTATGAAATACGCGCCACACTGGCTGTAATCATAATGGCGTAAGCGCCTCAATTTTCGACGATGGCTTTCTTTGTCGATGTTCATGACCAGGCATGTTCGAAGATGGCTGGTTAACTTATCGTGGTCGCAATTCAATAACAGTCAGGAAGAATGGGCGGCATCCCGTAGGGGCGATTCATGAATCGCCCCTACGGGGGGGAAACACCCGAGACATAAAACCATTTGCCGTTTTCCAAAACAAAGTCACTGATCTCGTGCAAGCGCACGGCTGATTGTCCGCCGGTTTTGTAGAGTGCGACAAATTCTACTTGTGAGTGATGCGAGTCAATTAAGGAGCTGCGCTTGATCTCCAGTCCCAGCCATTTTGTTTTTGCGGCATCGGAAAAATCCAGTGAATCCGGACGTGTGCTTTCATGCCAGGTCGCGAGTAAATAATCTTCCAGACCCAATACGTAGGCACTGTAACGGGAGCGCATGAGTTGCCCGGCATTCGTCGCGATATTGCCGACATGATATTTGCCACAGCATTGCAGGTAACTTTCTTTATTGCCGCAATGGCAGTGCAGATTGGGGGACATCGGGAAATCCTTTGCCTGCATCAACGAGTGCAGCGAAATATTTGACAGTCAAAACGAATGCCGCCATCGTGGCCATATTAAAGGGGACACGATGAAAAACCTAAATGCCTATTGGATGCTCTTATTATTAGTCGCGAGCGGCAACACGCTGGCTGCCGAATCTGAAGCACCGATCGCCAATTCCATAGAGCTCGGTGAATGGGGTGTGCGGATCGAATTCGATAAGCCAATGCAGACTTGGCATAGCAAAACACGTATCGAACACATACGCATTGCGCCTGCAGTGCAATGCGATTGGTACTGGAATGACGATGTCGAGTTGACTTGCAGCATTCCGCGGATGTCTGGAGAGATCAAGCCTTTTGCTAATTATCGGGTGGAAATACTGGGCGGCCTGACGTCACAAGAGGGTATCGAGATAAAGCCGGTCGTGAAGTCCGTAACCAGCGGCAGTCCGGAAATATCGGCCAGCATCGATGCTTGGCTTGATGGCAAGCCACTCATCGAATTGACAACGGATCTCGGCGTGGATGCTTCTGCCATCCTGCAAGTTGTCAGCCTGACACTTGGTGAGACACGTATACCGTATCAACTTAAATCAAAGGAAAGCACTAACGGTGACCGTCTGTCCTACAATCTGGAATATTCGCCAATCGACGTTGGCGAAGGCTTGCTGAGTCTCAAGATTGTACCGGGGCTTCGCAGTACGCTGGGGCCGGTGCAGGGCGAACAAGATAAAGAAATGCTGCTGGCCCGCATCGAACCCTTTCAGTTGCGCCAAATTACCTGCAGCCGATCCAATGTTTATATACCGATTAACGAACCCTTCGATAAACCGGGTGCCGTGCTCTGCGACCCACAAAGAGCTATCACGCTTGATTTCTCAGAAGCACTGGATACCAATAGCCTTGCACTTCTTGGACAAAATCTTCCTTCTGGGTTCACCCTGAAAGCAGAGAAGATGTCATCGTATGGCGGAGCCCGATGGGGCGATGCACAAACTGCACCGGATGCTGTCTATACCATTGTTGCCGACACGGCCAATGCGCATTATGACCTGCCGCTTTCGACCAGCACACGCTCCGCCAGCGGACGTTCATTGAAAAAACTGTCAGCTTTGTCGCTGGCTACTGGAGATTTTCTACCAAGCGCGCGGCTGTCGCCGGGGCGAAAACTTTTATTGCCGGGTGAACGTGACGAGACCGTGCTGACAACCATCAATCTGGAGGAAAAACGCCTCAAGTTCGAGGGCGTAAGCATCGGCAGCGACATCGAACAGAAGCGGCAGACAATCCGATTGAAATCTTTGCTCAATAGAAGTGAACGCTCGTCTTTGATGGGTGCGAGTGCGGGCGTACAGAAAGAGGGCGGCTTGTATCAGGCGGTATCCACGACCGAGTCGTACAAGAACCTGGCATACCAGCGTTTGTTTGCGCCGTTCAATGCATTGGTCAGCAGAAAAAATGATCAGGTATTGGTATGGGCAACGGAATGGCAAACGGGCGCATCGATTCCAGGTGCTAAAGTCGAAGTGCTCTTGCTCGACGAACAAAAGCAACTGCATGTGCTTGCAAGCGGCATAAGTGATGCCGATGGTGTTGCCGTGCTGATCGCCGACTTGAAACCGGGCATGAATCCGAAATGGCAAAGTCTGGTGCGTGTAAGCAAGCAAGATCGAACCTTGGTTCAGACGATTGGCGATAGCTTCGATGGCAAACTGAATTTTAAGATGCGGAGCTGGAGCAGCAACGTCTGGAAATCCCCATCGAAAATGGAACGCGCGGTCTTCGGCGTTACCGAGCTGCCTTTGTATCGGCCAGGCGAAACGGTGAAATACCGGGTATGGCTTCGCGAGCGCTTCGGCAACCGGCTCAAGTTGCCAATACTAGGCAAAACGATGAAGACCGAATTGCATGATTCGGACAACAATCAAAGCCTGGAGTCCTGGGACGCCGCCTACGATGCCAATGGCGGTCATTCCGGCGAAGTAAGATTGTCCAATCTGCTGACTGACGGAACGTATTGCATCCGCGCGGTCGAATTCAACAACAGTAATTATCATGACGGTTATACCGGTGCGTGTTTCGAAATTGCCCGCTTCGAAGCACAGCCGCTCTGGGCCGAACTCAAATCCGACCAGAATTTGCTTCTATTGGGCCAGAAGATGAATCTGACAGTTGAAAGCGGCTTTTTTTCGGGCGGTCCGGCTGCCGACATAGCCTTGGGGTATTCCGGTCTGGCGAGTTCACAGCGTTTCGAAGAAGCCTATCCGGAGTTTGCCGAATACACCTTTGTGGGCTCCGGAAGATGGAACGAAAAGGCCGGAGATAATCCCTTCCGTAACCGGAAAACCCCTGTCAAAACGGATGCCAAGGGCAAGGCGCGATTTGTCTATGCCTACGATTCGCCGATGAAAAACGAAGGCGACGAGAGCGACATCATTGCCTTCGGCAAACTCGAGATGAACGTCGAGGTGCGCATTCCCGGCAAGGCGGCTTCGGCCAGCAACACCGTGACGACTCGTTTTTCGCAATTTGAACGCTACGTCGGTTTGAAATCGCGCGGATGGTGGTTATCACTCGATACCGAGCCCGGCCTGGAAGCAGTCGTGGTCGATTATCGTGGTAAAGCAATATTGGATGTGCCGGTCAATATTTCGGTCTTTCAAGTCGAAGGAAAAATCGAAACGGCGGTCGGCGAATGTACGATTCTTAGTGGTCGAAAAACCGCTTGCGGATACAAGCCCGACAAATCCGGGCGCTACCTGTTCAAGGCGAATAGCCAGAATGCGGCAGCCACCGAACTGTCACGTTATGCAGGATCACGTGTGACCACCGATGATGACGAGCAACCTGTCGTCGAGCTTCAACTGATTAAAGCCAGCAATGGCGCACTACCGGCCGAAGCTCGTTTGATTCAACCTTATGCGGTCGCCAATGTGCTGTTCACGATGGAATACGACCATGTCGTGCATCACTGGGTGCAACGCATTGTCGGAAACGACACGTTATTGTCGATTCCGGTAAAGGCCACATGGGCGCCTGGTGTGACGCTGCGTGCAGTCGTGCGTCCGGCTGACTTGGCGAATGCAAGAGAGGCGGCCGAGATCGATACTCTGGATGCCGTATTGAAGCTGGAGATTCCAAGAGCCCGTGTCGATGATTTCAAGATCACTACCGATCGCAGCCTCTACAAGCCCGGCGAGCTGGTACAAATCACGCTTCGCAATGATTCCCGTCAGACACGCCACGCCACACTCAGCGTGTTGGACGATTCGGTTTATCAGCAAGGCATGCATATCTGGCCTTACCAATCACCGGACGAAAAGAATTTCCTCGGCAAGCTCGATGAATGGACCAACCCGGATTGGTATGGTCTGGATGCCTGGCCGCGGTATACAAAATCCGAATCCGAATCCGAATCCGGCGACGAAGCGGTCGAAATCGATGCCGTCAACGTAGTCGGCAGCAAGATCAGGCGCATTGTCGAAGAGGAAGGCGCACAGCCGGTGAACGTGATGACGCGTGTGGGTGAGGAAAAAGAAATCGATGCAGTCCACGTTACCGGTTCCCGCATCTCTGCCGCCGATGCCTTCCAGCGTACGCAAGCCATCAATCGCGAGCTGAAACGACAGGACAGCCGCAACGGTAAACGATTGCCGCATGTGCGCAGCCAGTTCCGCGATGCCGTTTACTGGAATCCGGATGTCGTGCTGGCGCCGGGTGAAAGCAAAACCGTCAGCGTGAAGCTGCCGGACAATTTGACCCGTTGGCGCGTGTTGGTCTGGACCAGTGATGACGGCGACGGCTTTGCCCAACATCAAGCCAGTTTTGAAACCAGTTTGCCGATTGAGGTTCGTACCGGATTGCCGGGGCAATTATTTGTCGGTGATCAGGCGAGTGCGCAAATCACCGCGCGTAATCAGCAGAAAAAACAGGTCACCATGACTTTGACCAGCGCTGTGAACGGAGCGGGTGTCGGTTTGAGTAAGGCATCAGAAGACAAAGTATCGGCTTACGCCTCCCTGTCGCAGAGTCTGGTCTTTTCGCCACGTGTCGAAGGTCCGCTGGATCTGCTCTCGATTGCCGACACGACAAAGGCAAGCGACGGTGTTTCAACATCGGTAAACGTGCAATCGCGAATGGGTACCGAAGTCTTGCCGCAGAGCGGCTGGCTGGATGACGCGATGCTTCGTCTAACGATTCCCACATTGGATGTGTCGGCAATCCGCCCCGAACTGGAATTAACCGTGCATCACGGATTCCATGACTGGACCGAAGGCTGGCTAAAGGATTTGAAGGATTATCCGCATCGTTGCTGGGAGCAAACCCTGAGCCGTGCCATCGGTGCGGCGTATTCCGATCGTTATGAACCGGAGACCACGTGGACTGATCGCACTGTTGTTATTAGCGACGCGTTGCAGGCCGCACCCAGTTTTCAGGACGAGAATGGCTACTTCCGGTATTTCCGGACCGAACAAAACCATTCCAATGACACACCCGATTACGTGTTGTCGGCCTATTCCATCAAAGGTTTCGATTACCTGAAATCCTTGTCCGTGGTAACGCCGGATGAACTGCGTACCGAACTCGAAGACAAACTGGCCAAGGTGTTTTCGTCTGCGACCGTCCTAGACGTCAACGGCCGTCCGAAGATTCCCTACGAAACAAGCGCCAACATTGCCGGTGTACTGGTCGATCAGAAATCGCTGGATGAAAACACTCTGAATGTTCTGTGGAACCAGTGGGGAGAATTAAGCTGGTATGCCCGCAGCGAGCTGTTGTTGGCCTTGTCGCGCAAACCGGAATTTTCGGTACAGCTGCAGGAAGGCATTACAAGATTGCAGCAAGCCGGCAAGCAATATGGATTGCGCCGCGTGTTGAATGACAATCGCGATTTCAGTGCTTACATGGGTTCCGGACTGCGCGACCAATGTGCAGTGGCAGCAGCCCTGTGGCAACTCGACAAGAGCGAGGCCGGATTGCCGGTGCGCAAAGCCATGCTGCGTGGCGTGTACGATCTTTATGCAGGCGGCACCGCCAGCCTGGATACACAATCGAGTGCGCAATGTCTGATGAGTTTGCATTCCGTGACCTCGGCGATGCCGCAACGCGAACGCGATCTGATTGTGAAGGCTGAACTTGGAAAAACAGTGCACCAACTTAGTCTGGCGACAAAGCAATCGCAGGCTGGTTTCAAACAGGCACTCGATGCCAGCGTGAAGACCTTGAACATTGCCGGCAGTGACGCACAAGATGGATCACTTCACTACAACGCCGTCATTCGGTACCAATACGATTTGCGTCACGCCGAAGCAAAAGGCACCGGAATTGCATTGCATCGACATTACGATGTGCTGCGAAATGGAAGCTGGATGCCTGTTGAAAAATCGCCAGTAAGCGAAGGTGATTGGGTGCGTGTGCGTTTGCTCGTGACCGTGCCGAAAGAACGCCATTTTGTTGCAGTCACCGACATCGTGCCGGGTGGGCTGGTAAGTCGCGATATCGGACTGAGCAGTGTCGGCGGGGCACAACTGCAGAAGATCGGCGGGGATGGTTCATATTATTTCAATACACGCCAAACGAAGGCAGATACAGTGCAGATCTATGCGCAGTACCTCCCGGCCGGACAACACGAGATTTATTACTACGCCCAGGCCGTACACCCCGGGGATTATTTCGCGCCTCCGGCTGTCGCCGAATTGATGTATGGCCGGGCCAGCCGGGCCAATACCACTTCGGACCGCGTGGTGGTGCGGCCACAGAAATAATTGCTTCAATCAAGTGTAGGGGCGATTCATGAATCGCTCCTACAGGCTCTATAATCAGCGCCATGAATCCTGTTCAAAAACTGCTCGAAGAATGCCAGGCCCTACTCAACAAGGATCCAGCATTGCTGGCGAAACCGGATTGGGCCGTGCGCTTTGAGCAGGCTTTCAAGCAATTGCAATCCTCAGATGTCTCGAAAAAGCAGCAATTGCAGGACATCGAAGACGCCGAGCATGCGCGCGATGCCGCGAATCTGGCGCGCATGAAGACGATGGGTCAGCTGAACACTTTGCATAAAAGTCTGGCGGCCGCCTTGCCGGAAATTAGCCATCATGATCCACAGGCAGAAGCCCTGTTGCGGATTGAATGGTTACTCAAACACGGAAAAGGTGATCCGGCTGCCGCAGCGGCAGCCAAAGCCGCAGAAATGGAAGCTCCGATGCCGAGTCGCGAAGTACTCGAGGCAGTCGTTGCCGGTAAGCGGAAATTCAACAAGGATCAACTGGAATTCACCATTGGTGAAGTGATGGTGTTGACCTACTGGGAAATGACGCCGGTCGAGCTGGTGGAAAAAGGCGAGCCATGGCTTGCTCAACAAGTGCTCGATAAACAGAATAGCAAGCACTGATTTCCGGGGTCAGCTCAGACGCACCCCATAAAAATTATCGTCTTGAATTCATCCCCACGCATTGCATGAATTCCGCCCGCGTACGCGCGTCCTCGCGGAAGCTGCCGAGCATTTTCGAGGTCACCATGCTGACGCCGGTTTTGTGGATGCCGCGGGTTGTCATGCATTGATGGCTGGCATCGACAATCACGCCGACCCCCAGCGGATTCAAAACTTCTTCAATGCATCGGGCAATCTGTGAGGTCATTTTTTCCTGTACCTGGAAGCGGCGTGCGTAGGTTTCCACCACTCGTGCCAGCTTACTTATGCCGACGACCTTTCCGCGCGGCAGATAGCCGACGTGGGCGCGACCGATGATCGGTGCCATATGATGTTCGCAGTGCGATTCGAAAGTAATGTCACGCAGGATAATCATTTCGTCATAACCTTCGACTTCTTCGAAAGTGCGAGTCAGAAATTCCTGCGGGTCATCCTTGTAGCCACTGAACCAGTCGCCATAGGCATCGACGACGCGGCGCGGAGTATCGATCAAACCTTCGCGTTTCGGGTTTTCGCCGGCCCAACGCAAAAGAATTCGGACGGCATCTTCGGCTTGTTCACGGCTGGGTTTGTCTTGATCGCTCATGATGTTCTCCTTGAGTAGCCATATTAAGACATAACATGCGGGCTAAATTGAAAATCGGGTGACGATGCCGTGCATACTTCAAAGTAAGGGGAGAACTATGGCATCAATAAACGTAAATGGCCTTGAGGTTTATTACACCGAGCAAGGCAGTGGCGAGGAAACCATCGTGTTCGGTCACGGCCTGCTAATGGACACCAGCATGTGGGATACGGTTGCACCGAAATTCGCCAACCAATACCGGGTGATCTGTTTTGATTTTCGCGGCCAGGGTAAAACCGGCGATCCGGGCGAAGGCTATGACATTGATACTTTGGTGAAAGATACTTCCGTATTTATTCAAACCATCAGCGGGAAGCCGGTGCATTACGTCGGTTTATCGATGGGCGGCATGGTGGGCCTGCCACTGGCGGCACGATATCCGGACTTGCTTCGTTCATTGGTGTTGCTCGATACCAGTGCGCAGGCCGAACCATGGTGGAACAAAATCAAGTACGCGATCATGACCGTCATCGTGAATATCTTTGGCGTAAAACCGCTAGTACCTGCGATGTTGCCATTGATGTTCGGAAAGTCGACTCTGAACAATCCGGCCAAGCGCGAAATGATTGCCTACTGGAAACTAAAATTGCTGGCTCTGAAAAAAACGATTGTCGGGCCGGTTTCCGGCGTGACGAAACGTCATGATGTGACTAGCGAATTAGTCAACATCAAGTGCCCGACCTTGATGATCGTCGGCGATGAAGATCAGACCACGCCGCTATCCTGTGCAAAAAATATTGCCGCGCATATCGCGAATGTCGAGCTGAAGATTATCCCGCAGTGCGGACATAGCAGTGCACTGGAAAAGCCCGATGCGGTATCGGACCTGATGAAACAGTTTTATACGAAATTGGATTGAGAATAAATTTTTGTAGGAGGGCCTTCTAGGCCCGACATATCTGGCGTGATTTATCGGGCCTAGAAGGCCCTCCTACGGATGCAACAAAGCAGATTTAACGTTCGCCTCGCGTTGAAATCCAGGCAATGAAGCCACCGAGCGCCACAAACGCACCCGCTAAATAGAAGGTGGCGCCCGATTGCCAGCTCGGAACGGCAGCGGTCGTCGCAGAGGCAAAAATAGAAGTGTAAATCGGCGGTGCGATGATGCCGGCAACACTGTTCAAACTGCCGATCGCACCCTGCAAACGGCCTTGCTCATTCGGCGCGATATGCCTGGTCATGATCGCCTGGGCGGCCGGGTTGGCCAGGCCCCAGAATGCCGAAATCGGAATCACGGCCCAGAACCAGTATCCACTCGGCACATAACCATAAAGAACGAACGCGATCGTTCCCATCGCACAACCGAACATCAGCATGCGCCGTTCGCCCATCCTATGTTTGATTTTTCCGATCAAGCCGCCTTGCACGATGGCACCGGCAAGCCCGACGATGGCCAGCGTGTAGCCGACCATTTTTGGACCCCACTCAAAACGGTAGTCGGCGTAAAGCGCCACGGTCATCGGATACACCATATGCGCCAATGCCATTAGAAAGACCACGACGACGAGCGCAAGAATTTCCGGTTGCGTGCGTAACCACATCAGTGAAGCAATCGGATTGGCGCGACGCCAGGAAAACGGCATGCGATGTTCTTTCGCCAGCGATTCTGGCAAGACAAAATAGCCGTAGCAAAAATTGACCAGACACAAACCTGCGGCAAGCCAGAACGGCCAGCGCGGATGGATCTCACCGAGGGTTCCGCCAATGGCTGGTGACAACACAAAGCCCAATCCGAAGGCCATGCCGATCATGCCGAAAGCTTTGGCCCGTTGATCCGGCGGCGTTACGTCGGCGATGTAGGCATTCGCCGTCGAGAAGCTGGCGGAAGTAATGCCCGACAACAAGCGGCCGATAAATAACCAGGGCAGCGTATTAGCCAAAGCCATCAAAATGAAATCCAAACCCAGTCCGAGATTTGACAACAGGATCACCGGACGTCGGCCAAAGCGATCAGACAGCGCGCCCTGAATCGGCGAAAAAATAAACTGCATGATCATGAACCACATGGCGAACTGGCCGTGTTGCAAGGCTGCCTTGCCCAGATCGCCATCGAGGAAACTGGCAATGAGTTGTGGAAAGACCGGAATGATTAACCCGAACGCGAGTACATCCAGAAACACCGTGATAAAGATAAAGGCGACCGCAGCGCGGCGTATTGGTCTGGCTTCTGGAATGCTATTCATTAGGAATGCTTCATTTAAATGGAGTGCCGATGGGTTTTCTGTTTTCTATGGAGTAAGCCAGCCGGCCTGACGTTCATGGCCTGAAATGTTGAATAATGCCCGCAAATGGCCACTCGCTTTTAATAATAAAATTTCCAGTTCGAGCACCTGAACTTCCACCACCATAAAATGGCTGAAGCTTATCTCGCTCTCTTCTGCACTCATGGCAACATTGCCCAGAGTTACGGATTTTTCATCCTCGGGATTTGCTAAAGCCGTGCCCGGCGGGCGGGTGCTTAGATATGCTCGTCGTGACATCAGGCTCGCTTGCTCCCAGCCATTACGTGCGATCGGATTGTCTTGATGCAATTGCGCAGTGCCCTGCAATCGCAACTGTAAGCCTTCCCCATAAAAGCACCAGGCAATCGTCGGTTCATTCTTGATTTGTTGTACTTTCGGGCTGCGCGTATCGGTATGAAAACAGACACGGCTGTTCTGCTCATCGACTTGTCGCAGAACGACGTAGCGTGCTTCGGGACCTTGTTCGCCCTGCGTCGCCAGTACGCCCTGATGAAAGGGAGAACGGCTCTGGCTTTTCCCCTGACGCAGGCTGTCCCAGGCCAGTTGCCGGAGTTCATCAAGCGACATGGCGGTTTCAGGCATTTATCAGAACACGCGGCAGAACACGGCTTTCAGATAACGGCTTTCCTGCACATGCGCCATGAACGGGTGATCGCCACCGGCGCCAGACACTTTCAAAATTTGCACGGTGCGACCGGCAAAAAAAGCGGCACGGCGAATCATGTCGACAAATTGTTCTTCGCTGACCAGACCGGTACACGAACACGTCAATAAAATACCACCGGGTTTGACCACGCTCATCGCGAGCTTGTTCATGTCGTTGTATTTTTTCAGTGCCGGAATAATCTGTTCGCGGTCGCGCGTCATTTTTGCAGGATCCAGAATCACCACATCGTATTCATCGCCACGCGCTGCCGAGTCTCGCAGGAATGGAAATAAATCCGCTTGGGTGAACTTGATTTGCGCCTTGTTCAAATGCGCATTTTTTTTCGCGACTTCGAGAATTTCTTCATCAAGATCAATGCCGGTAACTTCAGCTGCTTCACCGCGAGTCTTGGCATAAATCGCAAAGCCACCGGAATTGCAGCAAATATCCAGCACGGTTTTATCTTTGGTAAAGCGCGCCAGATATTCGCGATTCTCGCGTTGGTCGGCGAAGAAACCGGTTTTGTGACCGGTGCCCGGGCTGGCGCGGAATTTCACGCCGAATTCGGTAATGACGGCAGGTTGCGGTGCATCCGGTGATCGGAAATCGAAGCTTTCCTGTTTTTGCACATGGTCTTCGGCAAACGAGTAAAAACGGCAGCCGGGAAATTCTTCCCGCAGCGCGGTGTAAATCCATTCGCGATAACGAAATGCACCGGCCGAGAAAAATTCGACCACCAATAAATCGTCGTAGCGGTCCACGACCAGACCCGACAAGCCATCGCCTTCGGAATGCACCACACGCCAGGCATCGGAAATTTCGTCGATCTTTAATACATCACGACGAAGCTCAACGGCTTGACGAATTTTGCGGCGGAAAAAATCTTCATCAATGGCTTCATCCGGATCTTCGGTTAATACGCGCAAGGCGATTCGCGAATGGCCATTATAAAAACCGCGCGCACACCAAGTGCCGGTGGCGTCGACGATATCGACAATCGAACCTGGCTTGGGCTTTTGCTCCGGTTTTTCGACCATCTTCTGGAAAATCCAGGGATGGGTCGAGCGGCGTTCGATTTTCAGGTAAACGGTTGGAATGATGGTGCTATTAAGTGTATTCATGGCCGCTATTGTAGCGGCTGGAGCCTGTTTATTCCGTACGAAGCGCGGCAATCGGGTCCAGATCAGCTGCCTGTCGGGCCGGGTAGACACCAAAAGCCAGACCAATCAGGGCGCAGGCGATCGTGGAAAACAGGATCGGAATCGGTGCCCAGGCGACCTGCCAGCCGGCAAACGTGGCGATCAGATAAGCCAAAACCATCCCGAAGACCAGACCAAGTACCGCACCAACGGCACAAATGACCGAGGTTTCACGTACGAATTGCGCAATCACATCGCGTCTGCGTGCGCCCAATGCCCGCAATAAACCGATTTCGCGGCGGCGCTCCAGCACGTTTGCCAGCATGATATTCATGATGCCGATGCCACCGACCAGAAGACTGACGGCGGCAATGGAGGCCATCACCACGCTGAAAATTTCCTGGGTTTTTTGATGTTGTTTGAATAGTTGGGCAGGTACCAGCAGGCTGGTGTCTTCCACGCCGGCATGGCGTTGCTTCAGCACGGCCGCTATCACGCGGGCACCGCCGGAAACCACTTCGGGTTCACTCACCTTGATTTGAAAACGATCGATTTCCGGCTCCATCGGCTGGAAACGAAAACGTGCGCGTGCGCTGGAAAGCGGAATAAAAACGCGATTACTTTCCAGGCCAAGTGCCACGCCTTCAAATTGGTCTTTGCTTAAATCACGATCGGCCAGAATGCCGATGACTTCAAACCAGACATGATTCACCTTGATCGTTTTACCCTGCGCATCGCCGCCGGGAAAAAGACTTCTCGCCGCCTGATCGCCAAGTACCGCGTAGGCTGATAAAGCCTGGTCGTCGGCTTCGCTGAATAAACGCCCGCTCGCCAACGTCAATGCCGACAGCGGGAAGTATTCGGGGCTGACGCCGCTGACTTCCAGATCGGCCGCCGCCTCATTGCTGAAAACGCTATGCACTTTGACTGCTTTTTCGGCAGCGAGATTTTTGGCTTTGGGTGTGAGTGCAAATGCCACGCGGGCATCGGTCAAACTCAAGCCCAGACTACGCGCGCGCTGTTCACGCACGGTTTCTTCGTCCTGCTCGCGGCTCTCGACCACGATATTGCTCAGGCCAAGCCCTTCCACGAGACTCAGGGCTTCGCGACGGCTGCCTTCACCGACGGCCTGCATCGCGACAATCGAGCCCACGCCGAAAATCAATCCGAGCAAGGTCAGTAACGTGCGCAATTTACGCCGCATCAATTCTTCGAAAGCTTCGCGCCAGACCACGGGTAATTTCATCGCGGCGCGTCCTGTTTTTCCGAAGGCTTTTTATTTTTGGCTTTTTTATCGTCGGCATCGATGGTGTCTTCCTCGCGCTTGGGCGTGAGTGACACCAGATCGCCGACGGCAAGCCCCTTGCTGACGATGGTGCGGGCAATGCCTTGTTCGCCGAGCGTGATTTCCCTGCGCTTGAATTGGCCGCCATTGGCATTGCCTACTTCGACAAAGTTTTTTCCAGCTTCGGACACGATCGCGATATTGGCTACGCTGAGCGTATTTTTTGGCAGCAAGGAAAAAATATCGGAACGAAAACGTTGTCCGGAAACAAAACGATGCTTCCGAATCATTTCGGCGGGAATATTCGCTTTCATGCTGACGTATTTGACCGGATTGCGGCGGTCTTTCGCCTGCGCGCCACCATCAACCTGGCTGATGGTGCTGGTGAATACCTGGTCCGGGCGACCTTCGGGATGCAGGCGTACTTTCGCACCCACCACAATGCCCTGTGCCTCGATTTGCGGTACGGAGAGTTCCACCTGCATCGAACTGCTATCGGGAAGACTGCCGAAATCCATGCCGGCATAGAGGGTCGCGCCGATTTTCGGTTTTTCACCACCCCAATCGCTGCTCAGCATGAAAACGCCGTCGTTCGGCGCCTTGATTTCAAGTGCATCCATGTCGGATTTTTTCTGCTCGGCGGTCAAGGCCACCCGCGCACGTTGCGAATCCAGCACTGCCAGTTCGGCTTGTCCGCGTCCGCCGGATTGATCGCGACGCCAATCGAGTACATCGCGTTTATCGGTCAGAAATTTTTCGTCCTGTACCGCATCCAGAATCTGATTACGGGCGAACACCTGCAAATCTGCTTTCGCATAACGACGAGCAATATTCAGCTCGGCATCCACCTGGGCAAGATCAACACCGATTCGGCCTTGAGATACGCCAAGGTCGGCTTCTTTCAGTGCGCGGGCAACGGCGTTTCGCTCCAGATCAATCTGCGCCTGCGCCAATTCGAGTCGGCCTTGTTCGGCGGAAAATCGGGCGACGACTTCGCCGGCTTTGACGAACTCGCCCTCCGGTCGCATCCAGACTAGTTGCCGGCTTGACCAGTTTTGTCCCGGCACCAGCAGCGGTGTTGCTTTGGTCGAAGTCACTGTTCCCATCGCTACCAGCGGCAGGCTCTGTTTTTGCACCTGCACGGATTCAAACACCGGCGTCTGGTCGATATCCTCGCTACAGGAAGATAGTGCGAGCACGACGACAACCGAGATCGCGGTGATTAACAAGCTGCGTTTCATGGAGCGGCCTTCTTCGGGTTGCTCAATTCAACCCGCACGGTTTGTCCGGGTTTGATCTTGTAGCCGGTTTTGTCGAGCTTGATCAGGACATCGATCACCGGAATGGGTTGCGTGCGCGATTTGCTGCGCACGGCGCGGCCGATCTCGACGACCTGCCCGGTGAGTGCGCTACCGGCACTGCCTTCCACGGAAATTTTTACGCGAGCGTTCAAACGGACTCGTGTGTAATCACGTTCGTTCAACTGGGCACGCACTGCGAGACTGCTTAAGTCGGCGATGCCGGCGACTTCCTGGCCGCGAAATATCTGGGTGCCGACCGCATACTTTTCACCCTGCCAATTGCTTTGGTGTTGCATCAAGCCATCTTGCGGTGCCATCACATTCAAGGTGCCCAAGGCGGCTTGCAATTGCCGGACATCGGCTTCCAGATTGGCGGTTTCAGAAGCGATGACCTTCCATTCCAGTTGACGCTGCTGCCCTACCAGAATTTCACGCTGCCTCGCGAGCGCCAATAATCGCTCGGACTGTTTCTTGTCGATCACGAATTTCTGGTAATCGACGCGGCGTATCAAGGTTGCCGGTTGCGATGCCTTGCGCTGGGCTTTTTCGGTACGCGATTGCTGTTCCTGCGTTGCCAGCTTGTCGGTGCGCGCTCGCTCGGCTAGTTCGAGTTTCAATTTTTCCTGCTGGGTTTTCTTCTCGGCTAATTCACTCTGTTTCGTTTGCAGGCGTTTCATCACTTCGCTGCCATCGAAAGACACCGCGGGCTGGCCACGTTTGATCGGCTCGCCATTGGGTGCGAGCTGGGTCAGCTTCAAACTCCAGAGTTCATCGATGGCGGGTGGCAGAATGCTGGAACGCTTCAATGCCACCACTTCGCCATCCATCGTGACCTCGTTTTTCGCTAAACAGGAAAAACTGCACATGCCGATTAGAAAGAGGGCCATGATTTGTTTCATGGTGTGGCCTTCTTTGCTTTCGTCGCGATTTGCACGCGTACGTTCATCCCGCTTAGCAGATGGATATCGAGTTTTTCCGGCAAGGCAATTTCAATAGCGAAATAGCGGGCATTGCCCCATTCGGATTTACTGTCGGGTGCTGCGGCGATTTTAGAAATGGTGCCAGTGATGATTTTTTTCGGATAGGCATCAAAGACAAGACTCACTGTCTGTTTCAGCTTCAGGCCGCGACGTTCCGGTTCCAGTGCATAGGCCAGTACGCCGCGTCGACCATCGCCGACAATTTCGCCGACCTTCTGACCCGGCCAACTGCTGCTGCCTTCGTCAATACGACCGCCACGCCAGGGATCAAAGCCGTGCGTCAACACGCCGTTGCGCGTTGCTTTTTGTTCCGCATTGGCAATCGCGGTCTTTTGATAGTCGCGTTGTAATTGCAGTTTTTGTATTTCCAGCTTGGCGTCCGCCTGGCGACGCGCAATCGCGGCCTTGGCATTGTTGAATTCGTTTTGTTTCAATAAAAACTCGCGTTCGCTGCGTTCCTTCTCGCTGCGATAGCGGTCCTGATCAAGACGCGCGATGTAGTCGGCGGGAATGGCGGCATCGACCTTTGCTTTATCGCGCGCGGCTTCGGCATCGATCAGCGCCCGTTCGGCATCGAGCAATTTCACCCGTAATTCCACGATTTCTTTTTCCGTGCGCGAGCGGGCCTGGTCTATCTGGGCTTCCAGCAATCGGACTTGCGAGGTGGCTTGACCGGGGTCGATCCGGACAATCACATCGCCGGCTTTTACCGGGCTGCCATCGGGCAGGTAATAACGCAACACGACTGGCGAGCTGTCCGAAGGCGGCGTGTAAATCACTTCTGCATCGAGGATGCGAACTTCGCCGGTCAAATAAATAGTGGCCGCCTGCATCGGATTGGAAAACAGCGTCGATGTAAAAAACAAGATGCAAAAAATACTATTGCGCGACATCGGATTCCACCTTGCCATCACGTAAACGCACCAGACGATGTGCCGATGCGGCGATGTCGTTGTCGTGTGTCACCAATACGACGGTTTGTCCGCCCTCGTGCAATTCACGCAGTAGCGCAATGACTTCGGTCGCGGTTTTTGAATCCAGATTGCCGGTCGGTACGTCGGCCAGTAGCAAGGCCGGCTGCATCAGCAATGCACGTGCAATCGCGGCGCGCTGCATTTGTCCGCCGGAAAGCTCGCCGGGCCGGTGATCCAGCCGATCTCCCAGGCCAACACGTTCCAGCAAATTTTTCGCGCGCGCTTCGGCTCCGGGATGCTCACTTCTGGAAAAACGCAGCGGCAGCATCACGTTTTCCAGAACCGACAGTCGTGTCAGCAAATGAAAAGACTGGAAGACGAAACCAATCCGGTTGTTGCGAACATCACTGATGGCTTCATCGTCGAGACTGCCGACTTCACGGTCTTCGAGCATATATTTGCCGCTGGTGGGGCGATCCAGGCAGCCCAGCACATTTAATAGAGTCGATTTGCCGGAGCCCGAAGCGCCGGCAATGGCAACGAATTCGCCGCTCGATATTTTCAGGTCCACACCGCGCAGGGCAGCCACTGTCTGGCCACGGAGCTGGTATTGACGGGCAATCCCTTGCAATTCAATCATCGAATAATCATAGCATCCGGCCCGAATAATTCAGCATCCTGAATTCCGGCAGAGGAGTTGGCCGGGCTTCAAACGAATTCATGCATGTTTCACGTTCCGTTGCTACAATGCGACCAGAAGGGGAGTAGCTCCCGCCTCCGATGTCGTCAATACGGGCCATAAGCCCCGGCACGGTAGACAGGCCAGTCCTGTGAGCAAGACCTTCGCCGCAAGGGCGAAGTCGTGTCTGAAATTCAATACAGATCTTCACGTCCAGCATATTTAAACATTTGCTAGGAGCATTTATGGAAAGCATAGGCACCCCGATCATGTGGTCGGTTTTTATCGCGCTGGTCATCGTAGCGTTGCTCATCGATTTGGTCGTATTGAAACAAAATGGTCCGCATAAAGTCAGCATGCGGGAAGCGGGTTTATGGTCGGTGTGCTGGATCGGTCTGGCCTTGTTGTTCAACTTCAGCCTGTGGTGGTATTTGAAAGGCAGCATGGGCGATGCCGAAGCGAATCGCATCGGGCTGGAATTCCTGACCGGCTATCTGGTCGAGAAAGCGCTCGCTGTCGATAATATTTTCGTCTTCCTGATGATCTTTAGTTATTTCGCAGTGCCGCCGCAATACCAGCAGCGCGCCCTGATCTGGGGTGTTATTGGTGCCATCCTATTGCGCGCCATCATGATTTTTATCGGTGCGGCATTGATCGCGCAATTCCACTGGATCTTGTATTTCTTCGGTGCGTTTCTGGTGTTGACCGGTGCCAAGATGCTGTGGGCTGCCGGACAGCAGTCGGACTTGAACGACAATCCGATTCTGAAATGGCTGCGGGGTCATTTGCGCGTTACCGATAAGCATCATGATGAAAAGCTCTGGATTGTCGAAAACGGAAAGCGCTTTTTTACCCCGATGTTTCTCGTGCTGATCATGATCGCGGTGACCGACGTAATTTTCGCGGTCGATTCGATTCCGGCGATTTTCGCCATCACCACCGATCCGTTCATCGTGCTGACCTCGAACGTATTTGCTGTGCTCGGTTTGCGCGCTCTGTATTTTCTGCTCGCCGGCATGGCCGACAGATTCCATTTGTTGGCTTATGGCTTGGCACTGGTGCTGGTGTTCATCGGTACGAAAATGTTGATCGTGGATCTCTACAAGATTCCGGTCGGCGTCTCGCTGATGGTTGTCGCGGCCCTGATCGCGTCGGCGATGATACTCAGCCTGTGGGTCAAGCCGCGTCTTGAAAAAGCGAAATAGGTACTGTTAATCGCCTCCCCGGCGCAGACCGGGAAGGCGAATTTCCCGGCTTTCACTCTTGGCTACCTTGTGTTCGGCAAGACCTTCCCCATCTCGGGTAGATGAGCAATCTCGAAACGAAAGATGAATCCCCGATCCCTATGCGATTTCGCCGAGCCCTGAATATCAGCCTCGGCCTGATTGCGTTGTTGTTTGGCTGTTTCTATCTGCAACAACACATCGCGTATCAGGCCTTTAGTCTGCAGCCCGGCGTGTTCGCGGGCCTGATCGGAGTTATTACCGCGCCTTTGCTGCACGGTTCGTTCGAGCATTTGTTTTCCAATAGCTTCTCGATATTGGTGCTGGGCACTTTGGTCGGCACTGTGTATCCGAAAGCCGGTATCCGGGCCTTGCCGTTGATCTGGATTTTGTCGGGCATCGGCACCTGGTTTCTCGCGATCAGGGGCTTTCATATCGGTGCCAGTGGTATCACGCACGGGCTGATGTTTTTCCTGATGATGATGGGGCTATTACGACGCGACAAACCGGCCATTGCCGCGGCCTTTATCGGGATCATGTTGTTTGGCGGCATGTTTCTCGGCGTGTTGCCGCAGAAGGAAGGCATTTCCTGGGAATATCATTTAAGTGGCGCCGTCGCCGGTGTGCTGAGCGCGATCCTCTGGCACAAAATTGACCCGGCACCGCCGCGCAAAGTGTATAGCTGGGAAGAGGACGATGCCGACGACGGTGTTGCCGAAGATCAAGAAAGTCTGGAGCCGCCACGCCCGGATGCCGTGCCGATACTTTGGCACCGCCCCGAGAACAAGGATCCCGTGATCCTGCCATTTCGCAGACCCAATATGAACGGGATTCCGGACAAGAAAGAGCCCTGACCAAACGGCTACTCAAGCTTGCTGAATCGGCTCCGATTTAGGAGTAGCCTAAACCTGCCAAAACCTTTGGGAGGGTATGGCTTGGGCTTCGATTTCGATATTCGGTCGGCGATCATGATCGGCGCGTTCCTGAACGTGCTGATTGCCGTCATGTTGCTCATCGTACGCAATGCCTTGCCCAGGGATTATCAGTACAGCATGAGCTGGTGGTGGCTGGGATTGATATTGCAACCCACCGGTTTCGTGCTTATCGCTCTGCGTGGTTATATCCATTCTATATTTTCGATTGTGCTAGCCAATATTGCGGTGGCCGCTGCCATTGCCTGCTTTGCCATCGCCATGCGAACGTTTACCGGTGTCAGGCAGCGGCGATGGTTGGCCTTTTCGCTGGTCATCGGGGCGGGCATCATCGCTTTTGTATTTTCGCTTCTCTATGACGACCTACTGATTCGCGCTACCTTGCTGTCGCTCGTCCATGCCATGTTGCTGGGGTTCGCGGCACGCGCGATTTACCGCCAGGAATTGAAAATAACCCGGGTCTCGCATGCTCTGGCGGGATTATTCGTGATGGGCGCGATCAGCATGCTGTCGCGCGCGATTTACCATGCAGTGACGCAAGACCCGATCGCCGATTCTTTCAGTATTCGCTGGCCGACGATTTTGACTTATGGCATCGGCGGTCTATTACCCATCGTCGGCACGATCGGGTTTCTCTTGATGTGTACCGAACGCAGTGAAAAACATCTGGCGCGGATGGCCAGTGAAGACCCGCTGACCGGTGTTTACAATCGCCGCGCGTTGGCGGAATTCGGTGCACGGGAAATGGCCAGGGCACGTCGTCATGGCACCCCGTTGTCGGTGATTCTGGTCGACATCGATTTTTTCAAGCGGATCAATGACGAGCTTGGTCATGCCGCAGGCGATCTTGCCCTGATAGAAACCGTACGGCGATTGCGAAAAAATCTACGTAGTGAGGACTATCTCGGGCGAATGGGCGGCGAAGAATTTCTGATTTTATTGCCGGACAGCAATATCCAGCAAGCCAAGGTTTTGGCCGAACGGATACTCGAGGAATTTTCCGGATACCCGATGACGCTGATGGATCAGCATCGTCTGATTACGCTCTCCGGTGGAATTACTTTGCTGTCGGCTGGCGATCATTTCTTCGACGACATGCTGCGTCGTGCGGACGATGCCATGTACACCGCGAAAGTGTTGGGCAGAAACCGCATGCAACTGGACAAATCGATTACGACGATTTGATCTGTCCGTAGGGGCGATTCATGAATCGCCCCTACGGCGATTTCAACCCCAGTTGCCGGTCGTGCAGGCGCGACAAAAGCAATTGCGAAAGTATCGCGCCGCACAGGGCCAGAAACATATCCCATTGCGTATCCCAGACATCGCCCTGGGTGGCCAAAAACGCATCGGCGTCTCCGCCCCAAATCAAGGCGGCCCACCACTCAATCATTTCGAAGAAAGCACTGAAGGCGAGACATCCGCAAGTTACCAATACCTTAAGCCAGGCTCCGCGTTTCAATGGGCTGGTCCGCAATAATAATTCGCGTACCAGAATGGCGGGTACAAAACCTTGCATCAAATGGCCAAAGCGGTCGTAATGATTGCGACCCAAATCAAAGGTATCGCGTGCCCATAATCCAATCGGCGTTTCGGCATAGGTGTAATGCCCGCCGTAAATCAGCACGAGTGCGTGGAATGCCAGTGCAACGCACAATAATGTGGTCAGCGGAAATTTTTTCCAACGCCAGACGACCAGCGGAATGCCGATAAATACCCATACCACTTCCATAAACCAGGTCAGGGTATCGCGTGCACCGATCGCCGATATAAAAAGTGCCAGACACACAAAAATCAATATTCCATAACCCAGTTTTGTACCCGGCTTGGTAATTTCCATTTATTGCTCCAATTGTTGTGTGGCCCGGTGAATGCTAATGTCGCACCGAAGGAGAAACCCCATGCGTCTAGCTTATTCCAGTTTACTGCTCTGTAGTTTTTTGATGGCTTGTAAGGCCGAAGTCCAGATGGAACAGGTTTCCGCCTTTGCACCAACGGCGCAGGCATTGAGTGAAAGTGCACAACGTATTCAGGCCGATGTCGGTTTCCTTGCCGCCGACGCGCGAGAAGGCCGTGCCACTGGTTCGCCGGGCTATGATCAGGCTGCCGATTACGTGGCCGAGCGATTCCAAAATCTGGGGCTCGAACCGGCCGGCGATAACGGCACGTATTTCCAGCGCGTTCCGATGATAGAAGGTATTCGCCAACAAAACGGTGCAAGCCTGAAGTTGCATCGTGAAAATTTCGTGCTGGAATTTGTTTTTGAAAACGAGTTCTTGCCCGGCGCCAATTACAGTCAGGCCACTCACGATATTACCGCCGGCATGGTGTTCGTCGGGCAAGGCATTTTCGCGCCCGAATTGAATCACAACGATTTCGCCGGCGTCAGCGTTCGCGACAAAATCGCGGTGGTGTTTGGCGGCGCACCGGAAAAATTTCCGATCACCCAACGTGCCTACTACAGCGCGAGCATTGAAAAACATCGGCAACTCAGTGAACGCGGCGCGGTCGGTGTTTTGTATCTAAGCAGTCCGGAAGATGAAGCAAGGTATCCGTGGAAAAAAGGCAGCCGCAACTGGATGCGGCCCGGCATGCGCCTGCTCGATAAAAACAGCGTGCCGATCGACGGTTTTCCACAGCTTCAGGCCAGCGCCAGTATCAATATCGAAGCCACGCGAAAATTGCTGGACGGTGCAAAATTTTCGGCTGATGTCATATTTGACCAGATAAATAAAGGCAAGCTGCAGGCCTTCGATTTACCCGGCACCCTGCACATGACTGGCAGCACTCAATTACGCACGCTGGAAAGCCGCAATGTGGCCGGAAAACTGCCCGGAAGCGATGCAAAACTGGCCGCCGAACATATCGTGTTTACCGGGCATCTGGATCATCTCGGCATTGGCTTGCCGGTCAATGGCGATGCGATCTACAACGGTGCCGTCGACAATGCTCTGGGCATCGGCGTCATGCTGGAGGCCGCACGCAGTGTCAGCTTGTTGAGCACGAAACCCAAGCGTTCAATGGTATTTCTGGCGCTCACCGGTGAAGAAAAAGGATTGCTCGGTGCGAATTATTTCGCGACGCATCCGACCGTGCCGAAGTCTTCCATCGTCGCCAATATCAATATCGATATGCCGGTTGTTCTGACCGAGTTGCTGGATGTGATCACGATCGGTGTTGACCACAGTTCCCTGGAAAAGCAGGTGCAACAGGCGGCAACCGATGTCGGATTCTTGCTGTCACCTGATCCCTATCCGGAAGAGGCGGTATTCGTTCGCTCCGACCAATTCGCCTTCGTGCGTCAGGGCATCCCGGCGATCTATCTAGTTAGCGGGATTATCGCCAAGGATCCAAAAATCGACGGAAAAAAATTACTGGAAAATTTTATCGAAACACATTATCACCAGCCCAGCGATGACATCAGTCAGCCGATTCATTATTCGACAGCGGCAAAAATGGCAGCCTTGAATGCCCGCATTGGCCAACTGGTAGCGGATGACCCGTATCGGCCACGCTGGAACCTGGGTGATTTCTTCGGTAAAAAATTTGCCGGACAACCGTGACGTCCGTAGGGGCGATTCATGAATCGCCCCTACGCACGGTTTTGTTTTGGGCCCCGCGAAGCGCTAAACTAGGGCCATGAACACGCCCAGCAAAGTCGAACACCAACTCACCGACAAAGGTTACGTTCCGGTGTACACAACCGCGATCGTCGACCAGCCCTGGGATTCGTATAGCAAGACCGACCATGAAGTCTGGGCGACTTTGTATAAACGCCAGCGCGAATTATTGCCCGGGCGTGCCAGCACCGAGTTTTTGCAAACCCAGGACGAAATGGGAATGGGCGAGCACGGCATTCCGAAATTCTCTGATTTGAATCTGCAATTAAAAGCGAAAACCGGTTGGGAAATTATCGCGGTCGAAGGCTTGTTGCCGGAGCTCACTTTTTTTGATCATTTGGCCAATCGCCGTTTCCCGGTAACCTGGTGGATTCGCAAACCGGAGCAACTGGATTATTTATCCGAGCCGGATTTGTTCCATGACCTGTTTGGTCACGTGCCACTCTTGATGGATCCGGTATTCGCCGATTACATGGAAGCCTACGGCAAGGGCGGCGTCAAAGCGCATGCACTGGGTCCGGAAGC
Source organism: Arenimonas sp. (assembly GCA_043753545.1). Lineage (GTDB taxonomy): Bacteria > Pseudomonadota > Gammaproteobacteria > Xanthomonadales > Xanthomonadaceae > Arenimonas. The sequence goes on along the minus strand of JAYUWO010000112.1, from coordinate 17,378 downwards.
CTTGTCGCAACTCACCCGCCTTTATTGGTACACGGTCGAGTTTGGCTTGATCAACACCAGCGAGGGTTTGCGAATCTACGGCGCCGGCATTGTGAGTTCGAAAGGCGAAAGTATCCATTGTCTGGAATCCCATGCACCCAATCGCATTGGTTTTGATTTATTACGCGTAATGAACACGCGGTATCGCATCGATACCTATCAAAAAACTTATTTCGTGATCGACAGTTACCAACAACTTTTCGATGCGACGTTGCCGGATTTCATTCCGTATTACGAACAACTCGTCGGCAAGGAAAGCACCCCTGCCGGCAATGTTCTCGATACCGACAAGGTATTCAATCGCGGCACCGGCGAAGGTTGGCTACAAGACGGCGATGTTTGATTTGATCCCGTAGGAGCCCGCTCTGTTTACCTCGCGCTGTAGGAGCCCGCTCTGTGTAATCCGCGCAGCGAATTACACACAGAGCTGGCGACCCGCATTAAGGCAATCGCCAGCTCAAATGCATTTCGCTTTGCTCAATGCTTGAGCGGGCTCCTACTAAAAATCAAAAAACACTTCCATCACGCCCATCCAACCAGATCGCATCCCAAAACGGATAGTGTCCAATATGGGCTGCCAACTTTGCCCGTAACGGATTCGCCACCAAATATCGTGCAACGGATTCAACGCATTCTTCTTTTCGAACAGCATGATCATGGTAAGCCGATTGCCAAACTGCACCTTGTCGTTTGGCGGCTTTGTTGACCGTCAAGGCGAGAATTAAATTGGCTCGTTTCATGACGGCCGGCAAAGATGTTTTTTCACCCAATTGCAGCAGCACATGATAATGATCCGGCATCAAGACCCAGGCCAGCACCTTTGCATCGGCCCATGTTGTGCCATCGGCAATTTTACGGCTTGTCGCAGCAGCGACCGAATATTCGGTGAAGTGCGATTCTCTATTTCTACAAACCACTGTGATGAAATAGATCTGGAATGGAATTGAAACCCTGCCTTTCCGTAATTGTTGATGACCGGCGCGGATGGATTTCTTTTGCATTGCCCATCATTGCACTTTGTTCATAGGGAGCAATCGCAGCACTGCGTAGGAATTTTCCGAGGTCTTGATTAATTTTCCGTAGGAGCCCGCTCTGTGTAATTCGCATCGTAGGAGCCCGCTCTGTGTACCTCGCGCAGCGAAGTACATACAGAGCTGGCGACCCGCGTGAAGAGGTAATCGCCAGCTCAAATGCATTTCGCTTTGCTTAATGCTTGAGCGGGCTCCTACGATTAAGAAATTATCACCGGCGTCAGCAATCGCCAGCTCAAATGCATTTCGCTTTGCTTAAAGCTTGAGCGGGCTCCTACGATTAGGGAATTATCACTGGCGTTAAATTATCCAGCTCGAGCGTCTTATTGTTCGGTAAACGCGGGCCGAATCCGACGATCGCAATCGCGCCTTCTTTCAAGGTTTGCAAACCGAGTGCTTGTTCAAGGGTGTGATCGTTGATCGCGGCGGTAACGAATGCACCGAGGCCCAGGTCGGCGGCAGATAAATACATCGTCTGCGATAAATGCCCGACGTCCAGATGGGCGACGCGCCAGGCTTTGGCGTGGCGGCGGTATTTCCAGAACAGACGATCGAAACGATAGGCCATCACCACCATCACCGGCACATCCTGAAACCATTCCTGTCCGGCCACGCAGCGGTACATCAAATCGCGCATGTCTTCCTGCGTGGATTTTTGCATCGGCTCGAGCGCATGCCGCATCGGTAAATAATGATAAATGCCAGGCTCCAGACCTTCGGCGCGTTGTACCAGTAGATAGGCTTCGGTGCCGTGCAGTCCGCCGCCGCCGGGCGAACTTTTTTTCACTGCCACGGCGCCGGGGGCCAATTCCAAGGTGCCGATCACTCCCCAAACCCGGTGCAGCATGGTGGCCAAATCTTCGGCCGATATTGATTGTGCGGGATCGAAGTTGCGACAGGTTTTTCGTTTCGACAATAAATCGTTGAAGTCGGTCTGCTTCGGTTTTGATAATGCGACGGTGGCGGTGTTTTCCGCACGGCGATATTCCGGTTCCGGTGCGGCGCCGAAAGCGGCGACCATTTCCTGACTCGATAAAGTCATGCCCTTTTTGTTGCTGGCCTCGGTATCAACTTCTTTCCAGCGACCATTCGCCATTGCGATGGCGGCCGGTGGCCACCAGGCGACATCGCGCAATACCTGGTCGCGTTCACGCAGGTTCGCGTGTTTTTCTTCATCGCTCAACAGCAAACCTTTGTTCAACAGGGAATCGATAACGACATTGCCATGTTGTTCGGTAAGTTCGGAATACGCATGCGGTGTTGCCGACGCCATGTTTTGCAAGACTTGCAGTTCGGTCAAATCGACTTGAATCGGTGCTTCCAAATGCGCGGCATACGCCATCCAGCGCGGTGTGCTGTCCATGCCATTGCCGCCTGATAACAAGCTGGCGAAAGCAAAACGTGGCTCGGCATCGAGTTCAATCATGGTGTGAGTGCAGCGTTGAATCAGCATGGTGATCCTTGATTTTTGTAGGAGGGCCTTCTAGGCCCGATAGTGTTTATGTGGGAGCTGGTTTACCAGCGATAAAATCTTGACCGGTATCGTATGCCAAAAATATTATCGCTGGTAAACCAGTCTCACAAAAAGTCGTAGGAGCCCGCTCTGTGTACCAAGCGCAGCGAAGTACACACAGAGCTGGCGAGAGGTGTCGGAGAATGTTCGCCAGCTCAAATGCATGTCGCTAGGCTCCATGCTTGAGCGGGCTCCTACGAGAGCGGTAGTGCGTTCGCTTGTAGGAGCCCGCTCTGTGTAATTCGCGCAGCGAAATACACACAGAGCTGGCGAGAGGTGCCGGGGAATGTTCGCCAGCTCAAATGCATGTCGCTAGGCTCCATGCTTGAGCGGGCTCCTACGGGAAGGGCGGCCTTGCTGACAATAGCCTTGGGGGGGGGGGTACACTGCAAGCGCATAAGCAATGCCAACCCACCCAAGCAGGAGATTCAATCATGATGTTTGAAAGCTCAGAACAAATCAGTGGCAAATTATTTCAATCGTCGGAAGCAGTAAGCAATCCAGCGTTTGAAATTTCGGAAGAAATTGCAGACAAGTTGTTGGACAAATTGAGTAGTGATGATGAATTTCGTGCGGCATTTCTAAGAAGCCCGCGTATTGCATTGGCTTATTTGGGACATGAAGCGGCGACGAAAGCGAATATGAGCGACAAAGGTGTTTGGTCATGCATGCAATGCGAAGTGCTCGCTAGCCATGAAGCAATAAAAGCAGCCCGTGATGTATTACGCCTACAGTTCATTTCCAGCAAAGGGGCACAAACTCCGATCAGGTTACAGCCGTAAGAAATTAATGCGGCAATGTGCTTTTGGAGGAGGAATTTTAGTTCCGACTGATGCATTGTATCGGGGTTAAAACCCCTCCTACAAAGGGAAATTTGTTAAATGTGATGACATAGCTGCTACTTGACTGACAATGCCCGAATTTATGGCTAGACTGCCGTACGTTCATCGTGAACGGGCCAATCAAATATCAACAGGGGATATGTATGATTTCACCGGGTGAGTTTTCAGACGAGTTGATCGACAAGTTGTTGGACAAATTAAGCAGCGATGACGAATTTCGTACTGTGTTTCAAAGAAGCCCCCGTATCGCCGTGGCGTATCTGGGGCATGAAGGTGCAAGCAATGCCGGTCCCGATGATCAAGGTGCATGGTCAGCTTTGAAATGCGAGAAGCTGGCCAGCGCGGAGGCCATCAAAGCCAGTCGCGATGAATTGCATCGGCAACTGAAGAGCAGTTACGCGTCACTTCAACCGATCAAACTAGAAGGGTAAATCTAGCGCGTTAATGACGATGCACGGAGACTGGCGACGGCTCGTGCATTGTCATCAGTCCAAGCGGTTTTGAATTGCTTTAAATGAAGCTCGGCTTGGGCTGATCTGCCGAGCCGAGCTTCGATATCGGCGGCAGCCTGCAATGCCAGATTGGATTCTGCAATATTGCTAGGACTCCACAGATGCTTGTTATTGGGCTCGACATAGGCGCGGCCACGATAAGCGGTTAACCATTCGGCTTCTTGCAGGGCCAATTTGTTCTGTCCGACCGCCATCAAGGCGCGCAAACGCAGGGCATGGGCGTAATAGAGTTCATGACCTGCTTGAATATGCGGGTTTAGTACAGCCAAAGCTTGCTTGGATTTGCCTTGGGCCAATAATATTTCCGATTCCAGGCAGGTGGCCATACTGATTAATTTTGGCTGCTCACTTTGCAATGCTTCTATGTGGAATCGTTTTTGTACAGCATTCGCCGTAAGCAAGTCGCCATAACGTGCCGCCATAACGCCCGCTGCTAATAAGTTGAATAGATTGCCGGTTCTGAGTACTTTATGATCTTGCGCCAAGTTCTGTTCGATATCGGCGATGTAGGTTTTCAAATCCGCAGCCAAGTTTGTATCAGGCAAATAACTTCGCAGCGACAATTCCATACCGCGATATATCGGTATTAATTCCGGCGATTCTGCTTTTGCAGTTTGTTGTAGTTGTTGGGTATGCACAATTGCTTCTCGCCAACGACCTTGGTCAACCAAATACATCAATTGGGCTTCTTGCTTGTATAAAGTCGGGGCTTCGGTACCACTACTGTCTTGTTGGTTCAGAATTTTGACCGCGGCACTGTAGTCGCGCTGTAAGGCGTAGACGATGGCATGTTCAGTGTTGTAGCCGTTTCGATTTTGCTCTTGCGAGCGCTCGAAGGCTCTTTTGGCTTCGGCCGGTTTATTCAAGGCCAGGTTCAACACGCCTTGTAAATAATAAGTGCTAAGCCGCTTGGGATTTTGCGGGGCATAGGCAGGCGCAAGGAAGTTCAGGCCATCTTGATAATCCAGATTGTCGTAAAGTGAAAAATAAGAATAGTTGTGATAGCCATTATATTCATCGGGATACATGGCAACCAGCGACTTCCATTTTGCCAGCATGGTTTTCGGCGGTGAAAAAACACTATTGGCGGCATCGAGCCACAGACTTTCACGTAAGGTCAAGCGGGCTCGTTTGCTATCTGCGATCGCCCAGTTTTTCTCTGCGCCGAGAAAATCACTTTCAATATAGTCCAGTGTGCCAAGTGCGAGATAAGCGTGAGAAAAATCAGGGTCTAGCTTGATCGCGGTGTTATTCAAATTACGCGCTTCGATGTAACGGTCTTCAAGTTTCGCTTCCTGTCCAAGCGTATAAGCACGCAGTGCTTCCAGATTAGCGGTGGTCACTTGTTGCAACGGTTTGCTTCTTTGATCCACCAAACTCACCGGCTCACCCAAACGTGTTCGCAATTTTTCAAGCACTGAATCCAATGCCGGTAAAACCCCATCGGCATTTTTAGCGTCGGCAGATTCGGTATATACGGTAACACCGGTATTGGGATCAATCACTTCAGCAGTAATCCGCAAACGACCGCCGACTTCAGTAAGCGTTGGAAGAATCAGTGCCTTGGCACCTTCACGCAAAGCCAGCTCGGCACCGGTTTGTCGATCGATGCCATGGCCTTCACGCTGCATGCGTTTGAGTGCATCTTGTTCCTGACTGTCCGAAATCACATTGACGTAGGCCGATTGTTCCAGCCCGACCCGCATCGCGGTATCGAGTGAATCGTTGAACAGTTTTTCGCGGCTGAGGTTTTGCACATCGCCCATCACCACCCAGTCGCGTTCATAGAAAGCGATGGCGGGCGTACTCTGGAAAGTGCTCCAGATGAAGCCGCCGATCAGGCCGGTGGTCAAGAGCAGTTCCAAAGCGATGACGGGTGGACGCCGCCACAGTGGAACTTCACGCCAGGCTTTTTGGGTCGAAGGTGGTGCTCGCAATGGCGAAAATTCGGCATCACCGACTTCATGCACCAGCATCGGGGCCGGCACGCCTTTGAAGTTGTAGCGGCCGTGCAGAATCCAGCGCAGTTTTTGTCCGCGTTCACCGAGCTCCAGTTGCGCGCGCTGCGCCAAACTTTGCGCCATACCCGAAAGCAAAATTTGCCCCGGCATGGCCAAACTCATCAGGCGAGCGGCCACCGGTTTGGCGAAGCCTTCTACTTCGAGTGGTTTGGCGCCAGCGGCAATTTGGTCGGGCAGATTTTCCCAGGTCATCACATCGCCGACGTGGATACCAATGCGGGCCTGGATCGGCTGCTGGTACTCCGCTCCCCAGACTCGCATTTGCTGTTGATAGCGCAGGGCGAAATCCAGCGCCTGAATCGGGCGCTCGAACAAGGCGAGAATGCCGTCGGCCTTGTCGATCATTCGCCCATTGGTTTCCAAGAGGGTGTCTCTGACGAACTGGTCGTGCTTTTGCATCAGCCCGACTGCGCGGGCATCGCCGAGGGTATCAATTAAATGAGTGGAATCGGCCCAGTCGCAAAGCAATACCGTACGCAGCACCGACGATACCGTGGGGTTTTCGCTGGACGTAGGCGGTAATTGCGGATTGGTAGCCATCGGCCTGTTTTCTAAAGACGCTTGTACTTAAGACGTTGAAAACGCGCCTTGACGGCCACTATTCGGCGACGCGCCAGGTCCCGCCGCCACGTTTTTTGGCTTCATACAAGGCCGTGTCGGCCAGACTATACCAATGTGACCAGCCGCCTGGGTCGTGGCAAAAGGCACCACCGACGCAGATGCTGAGTGTGTGTTCACGCAAGCTGGGCAGGCGCAGGCCGCGAACGGCGGCCATCAATTCGAGCGCGCGATTGCTTAATTCACCGCTATCGGCCACTTGCAGCACCAGGGCGAATTCATCGCCACCGAGGCGGCAGGGCAGGTCCATCGGGCCAGCCATGCGGCGAACTTCTTCTGCTACCGCGCGCAGGGCGGCGTCACCGGCGAGATGGCCGCTGCGATCATTGATTTGTTTGAAGTGGTCCAGATCAATCAGCAACAAGGCAAGGCGTTTGCCAGCTACCGGATGACGACCGACTTCATCCATGTAGCGATACAAGCCACGACGATTGGCCAAGCCGGTCAAATCGTCGGTGCGGACCAGTTGTTGGGCGACCGACAGTTCACTGCGGGTTTGACGAAGGGTGTCGAGCGTTTGCATCAAGTCTTCGTTGCGGCGGCGCAAGCTCTGCATCATTTGATGTTCGCCGGCTACCAGATATGTGAAGCTGCGTTGCATGAATTTCGCGACGATTGCCGGATGGCTGGCGAGCAAGCCCTGGAAGGATTCGGTGGTGATTTCGTAGAGCATGCCGGGTGCCTCGGCGATGGCGTGCGCGAAACGCTGGTGCTGCCCGATGAAGACGGACAGCTCGCCAAAAAAATGGCCGGGTCCCAATAGTTTATCGACAATGCCGTCATCAAAACTGAGGCGCACTTCGCCGGTGTCGATGACGTACATGCTGCTGGCGTCATCGCCGCGACGGAATAATTCTTCGCCCGGCAGCATCGCCCGGCTCACGGCCACCGAACACAAAGCCTGCATTTCTTCGTCCGATAACATCGAAGGAAGATGCGAGGTATGTTGCGTGGTTTGCTTGCGGGTTTTTGATCGCACTAGTTCAATCACAGCTTAAAACCATTGAAGTAATCGCCAGAGTGTAACTAAAAAGTCATCGAAAAGTGAGTGGTGGGTCACGGAGAAACAGCTTGTAACGTGGGCTATGCTGCAGGTGCAATAAAAACCAAGGCCGAAACCTTGGTTTTTTTGTGTAGGAGCCCGCTCTGTGTACCGAGCGCAGCGAAGTACATACAGAGCTGGCGATTGTTGGTGGAGTTTGTCGCCAGCTCAGCGTATTTCGCGGTGCGAAATGCTGAGCGGGCTCCTACGGGGTTTAGTGGTGGAACTGTTCTTCTTCGGTCGAGCCTTTCAATGCGGTAGTCGAGCTTTGGCCGCCCTGAATGGTTTGGGTGACTGAGTCGAAATAGCCGGTGCCGACTTCGCGTTGATGTTTGACTGCCGTGAAGCCACGGTCGGCAGCAGCGAATTCGGCTTCCTGCAATTCGACGAAGGCACTCATCTGGTTACGGGCATAACCGTAGGCCAGATTAAACATCGAGTAATTCAATGCATGGAAACCGGCCAAGGTAATGAACTGGAATTTGTAACCCATGGCGGCGAGTTCAATCTGGAATTTCGCAATCGTGGCGTCGTCGAGATTTTTCTTCCAGTTGAACGATGGCGAGCAGTTGTAGGCCAACATCTTGCCTGGATATTTTGCGTGGATGGCATCGGCAAAGGCTTTGGCGTAAGCGAGATCCGGTTTACCGGTTTCGCACCAGACCAGATCGGCATAAGGCGCATAAGCCAGACCACGTGAAATTGCCTGATTCAAGCCCGGGGTGGTTTTGTAGAAACCTTCGACGGTGCGCTCGCCGGTACAGAACGCCTTGTCATTGTCGTCAATATCGGAGGTGATCAAATCAGCTGCTTCGGCATCGGTGCGTGCCACGATCAAAGTCGGCACGCCCATGACATCGGCGGCCAGACGTGCGGCGATCAATTTCTCGACGGCTTCGCGAGTCGGTACTAAAACTTTACCGCCCATGTGGCCGCATTTTTTTACCGATGCGAGTTGGTCTTCGAAATGCACACCGGCAGCGCCGGCTTCAATCATGGATTTCATCAGTTCGAAGGCATTCAACACGCCGCCAAAACCGGCTTCGGCATCGGCAATAATCGGTTGCAACCAATCGATGCTGTCATTGCCTTCGGCATGATGCAGTTGATCGGCGCGCAGCAAGCAATTATTGATGCGCTTGACGACCTGCGGCACCGAGTTGGCGGGATACAGGCTTTGGTCGGGATACATTTCACCGGCGAGATTGGCGTCGGCGGCGACCTGCCAGCCGGACAAATAAATTGCATTCAAGCCGGCTTTCACCTGTTGCATGGCCTGGTTGCCGGTCAGGGCGCCGAGCGCATTCACGAACGGTTTTTCGTTCAGATATTTCCATAGTTTTTCGGCGCCGATGCGGGCAATCGAATGATCGATGCCGACGGTGCCGCGCAAGCGCACGACTTCTTCTGCGGTATAGCCGCGTTTGATGCCGGCCCAACGGGGCGACGTGGCCCATTCCTGTTTCAGTTGTTCGGCGCTGGGAAGTGTCTTGCTCATGATGTGTCCTTCGTTGTGGTGATGTGTTGTTGTAGGAGGGACTTCTAGGCCCGGCCGGCTTCGGTGGGGAGCTTTCGGGCCTAGAAGGCCCTCCTACGGTTAGTCGATTTTTTGGTAAGCAGGGAGAGTTAAGAAATCGGCGAGCGTGTCGGCGTGCGTGAGTTCGTCAAGCAAGGCGATGGCATCGTTGAGTTTCGCGGCACCGGGCACCCGCATGCGGTCGGCCAGCTTGCTCGGTAAGGAGATCAGGCAGCGTTCGAATAGCGCGAAATCCACCGCCGAACCATCGTCCAGATGCAAGTTGCCGTGATGCAGCCATTGCCAGAGTTGGGTGCGGGAAATTTCGGCAGTCGCAGCATCTTCCATCAGCCAGTGAATCGGTACGCAGCCATTGCCGTCAAGCCAGGACGCGAGATAGCGCACGCAAACTTCGACGCTGTTTTCGAAACCTTTTTGCGTGATCGTACCGAGGCAGGGCTTGATCAAATCGTCGCGCGTTACCGTCACGTCTTCGCGCAGTACATCGCGTTGATTGGCGTTCGGCATATGTTCATTGAAAATGGTTTCGGCTTCTTTTATCAGTGCCGGATGTGCCACCCAGGTGCCGTCGTGGCCGGCTTTGACTTCGCGCAGTTTGTCGGCACGCACGCGATTCAAGGCGGCTTCGTTTGCTTCGGGATCACCGGAAATCGGAATCTGTGCGGCCATGCCGCCCATCGCGAGTGCACCGCGGCGATGACAGGTTTGGATCAGCAATTCCGAATAGGCTTTCAAAAACGGTTGTGTCATCAAGACCTGGCCGCGTTCCGGCAACACCTTGTCGCGATGGTTCCGGAATGTCTTGATGTAGGAAAAAATATAATCCCAGCGACCGCAGTTCAAACCAACAATGCGCGAACGCAAGGCATGCAAAATTTCGTGCATTTCAAAGGCGGCAGGAAGTGTTTCAATCAACACGGTGACTTTCATCGTGCCGAGTGGCAGGCCCAAACGCACCTCGATAAAACTCAACACGTCTTCCCATAACGCGGCTTCTTCCATGCACTGCATTTTTGGAAGATAGAAATACGGGCCGCTGTTTTTTTCGGATTGGGTTTTCGCGTTGTGGAATGCGAATAGCCCCAAGTCGAACAATGAAGCCGACATCGGCGCACCGGCGGCCTGCAAATGTTTTTCGTCCAGATGCCAGCCCCGCGGGCGCACCATCAACACGGCGAGATTTTCCTTGTTCAAGACATAGTGCTTGCTGCCATCCGGTGCCATCCAATCCAGATCGCCGGTGACGGCTTTGCGCAGTGCGCGCTGACCGGTCAACAGGTTTTCCCAGGTCGGCGAGGTCGAGTCTTCGAAATCGGCCATATAGACCTTGGCGCCGGAGTTCAGGGCATTGATCACCATTTTCGGTTCGACCGGGCCGGTGATTTCCACTCGGCGATCGAGCAAGTTGGTTGGAATTTCGGCGACTTTCCAGTCATTTTCGCGGATTTCACGGGTGTCTTCGCGGAAGTCTGGTACGGCGCCGGCATCGAATTGGGCCTGACGCACTTCGCGCGCCAGCAAGCGTGATTGGCGTACCGGTTCAAACCGCTGGTGCAGCTCGGTCAAGAAAGCTAAGGCTGCCGGGGTCAGCAAATCGCCCTGGCCGGGCTGGGTGGTAGCAATTATTTCGAGAGAGGACATAGGGCGAGTCACCTGTAAGCTGAGCTCAACCTTAAAACGCTTGTTTTAATTTGACAAACTAAATGTTTGAATAGAATCTATTAACAAACCTTATATTAGATTAGAGCTAATGCTTAAAAACCCGACGCAGCGCTTTTACTACAAGGGAGACCGGCTAAAACCGCTCCGGGCGTTCTGTCAGGCAGCGCGTCTGGGCTCTATTTCGAGGGCGGCCGAGGCGCTGTTCCTGAGCCAGCCGGCGGTCACCCTGCAATTGCAGGCGCTTGAGCGTGATTTGCAGGTTCGGTTGCTTGAGCGCAGCGGACGGCGTCTGACCTTGACCCGGGAAGGCGCGGCGCTTTATGAGTTGGCACGGCCGCTGGTCGAAGGCCTGGATGGCCTGGACGGCGAGTTCCGCAACAAATTAAAGGGCCTCGAGGCCAGCGAGCTACATGTCGCCGCCGGCAGTTCGACCATCTTGTATCTGCTGCCTGCCATCGTGCAGGCCTTCAAAAAGACCCATCCCACGGTGCAATTGGTGTTGCATAACGTGACCGGCAAGGATGGCCTGGCGCTCCTGCGTTCGGATGCCGTCGATCTGGCGGTCGGTTCGATGCTCGATGTGCCGACCGACTTGTCTTACGCGCCCGTCTATTCCTTCGATCCGATGCTGATCATGGCCAAGGACCATCCTTTGGCGAAGAAGGAAAACCTGAAGCTGGAAGATTTAAGTCCGCATGGTTTGATTCTGCCGCCCAAGCGCCTGACTACCTGGCGGTTGGTGGACCTGGTGTTCCAGCAACGCCGCGTGCCCTATACCGTGGCGCTGGAAGTGGGCGGCTGGGAAGTGATCAAGCAATACGTGGCGATGGGCTTGGGCATCTCGATCGTCACCGGTATTTGTCTCAACGAAGCCGATCATGAAAAGCTCGAGATCCGCAATCTTCGCGATTACTTTCCGCCCCGCAGCTACGGCGTGGTGGTGCGCAAGGGCAAGTTTTTATCGGCGCAGGCACGGGCGTTTTCCGACTTGGTCAAGCCGGGTGCCTTCGAGCGCAATGACTATTTCGAATCCGGCCATTCCGAGCGATAGCTTGGTAGGAGCCCGCTCTGTGTACCTCGCGCAGCGATGTAAATACAGAGCTGGCGATCAGCGCCGAAGTTTATCGCCAGCTCAAGTGCATTTCGCTTTGCTCAATGCTTGAGCGGGCTCCTACGGGCAGCGCAGTTTCGGCCACTGGGTCTGGTAAGGCATGCACCGGCTCGCGTAAACTGGCCAAAGTTTGACGCACTAGGTGACAGCGCCTAGTCTTCCGCTTCTCACCATTCACCTTTTGATGGAAACATAGTCATGCCTCTAGCGATTAGTTTTGAACTCTCCGACCGCGACTTAGAACATTTCAATGCCGCCATCAAGGCCGCCCGTGATTCCGCCGGCAACAAACCCGCCGATGAAATCATCGCGGCTGCCGGTAAATTGCTGGAAGACGCCAATAAGGTCGAATTGCCTGACTTTATTGCTGCCCGTCTGGTGCAACTGGATTCGCTGATCGCCATGGTGCGAGATGTGGGCTGGTCGCTGAATGATGAAGACCGCCAGCATGTCCTGTCGGCACTGGTTTATTTCGCCGATCCGACCGACATCATTCCCGACAATATTCCGGTGCTGGGTTATTTCGATGACGCGATTGCAATCGAACTGTGTGTCCGCGAACTCAAGCATGAAATGGAAGCCTACGAAGAGTTCTGCGAGTTCCGTGAAAACGAAGCCCGTCGTCGCGGCGTCAGTGCCGAAGAAGTTGGCTCAGCCGAGTGGTTAGCCGATCGCCGTCAGGAATTGCAGGACCGTATGCACCGCCGTAATAACCGCGCCACCGGCAGCGGCTATGGTGATTCTTCCGGTTACCAACGCGCCAGTTACACGCCGGCTTGGCGTCCTGGTTTGTTGCGCGTCCGGTAAGTTTGACCATGGCGAGCGTTTTTCGTCGAATACGCTCGCTGGAAGATTTGAATGCGCACAGCATGAATACCTCGATTTCACATTTGGGTATTGAGCTCATTGAGGTCGGCGAAGATTTTGTACGTGGCACCATGCCGGTCGATCAACGCACCAAACAACCTTACGGCTTATTGCACGGCGGCTCGTCCGCCATGCTGGCGGAAACTCTCGCCAGCGTTGCCGCCAATATGTGCGTGGAAAAAGAAGGCCAGCAGGCCGTAGGTCTTGAGCTCAATTGCAATCATGTCCGTGGCGTCACGCAAGGTGTCGTCACCGGTACCGCGCGCCCGGTGCACGTTGGACGCAAAACCCAAGTATGGGATATTCGCATCGAAGACGAACGCGGCAAACTTTGCTGTGTCTCGCGTTTGACTTTGGCGGTGATCGAAACAGCCACGTAGGGGCGATTCATGAATCGGCCCTACGTGGCAGCGTTGCAAGCAGCGCCCCACAAAAGCATCCCAAGATAAACAGTACCGCGGCGTTGGGTGCGTGCTCTAATCCAATTGAGGCACAATGGCCCGATGACAGCTTCTAACACGGCAAGCGGCGCAGGCCGTGACGGGCTACGCCCACTACGCTACCTGGTGCGAATTCCGCTCTTGGCAATCCATGCCTTGGTGTTCCTGCCGATTACCCTGATCATGATCAATCCGATTTGCGCGCGCATCGAATTCCGCGGCGAACGACTTGATCACCGGGTGATTCGCTGGTGGTCGCTGGGCATGGTGCGGATTTTCGGTTTCAAGACCAAACGTTACGGCACACCTTTGCCGGGTGCGGTTTTATTCGTCGCCAATCATGTCAGCTGGATTGATATCACTCTGCTGCACAGCCAGCGCTGGATGGGTTTTGTCGCGAAAGCCGAAATCGCCAACTGGCCGCTGATCGGCTGGATGGCGTCGCGCGGCGGCACGATTTACCACCATCGCGGCAGTAATGATTCCCTGCATGGCGTGATGCATCAAATGGTCGAGCGTCTGCAAAAAGGATTGGCCTGTGCGGTGTTTCCGGAAGGCCGTACCACTGATGGCCGTGAAATCGGCACCTTCCATGCACGTATTTTCCAGCCCGCCGTGTTGGCAGAAGTGCCCGCACAACCGGTGGCCTTGAAATACGGCGAACGCGGCAGCGCGCAAACCATTATTGCGTTTGGCCCAAAAGAAAATTTTCTGCAAAACCTGGTGCGCCTGCTGGGTGAACCCACCCGCATTGCCGAAGTGCATTTTCTTGAACCGGTAGCGAGCAGCGAAGAAGGCCGTCGCCGCATGGCCGATACCTGTCGCGAACGTATTTCATCTGCCATGAAGTTATGACACGCGTCAGTTCCTATCGGCCACGTGGGTGGTGGCTGCGCAATCCGCATATGCAATCGATTTTCAGCTCGACCGCATTTCGAAAAAATGCCGGTACACGGGCATTGGCAAAAACCGGTGCGGAATCCAGCGAACATCTGATTGATGCTGGCAACGGCATACGCCTGCTCGGTTTTTACAGCGAGAATAAAACCAGACCATCTCGAGGATTGGTCCTGCTGTTGCACGGCTGGGAAGGCAGTAGCGATTCCAGTTACATGTGTCATACCGCAGCCCGTTTGCTGAGCGCTGGCTTTAATGTGTTTCGTCTGAATTTTCGTGATCACGGCGATACCCATCATCTGAACGAAGGCCTTTTTCATTCCTGTCGTTTGGAAGAAGTTGTCAATGCGGCGCGCGCGATCGAGAAAAAATTTCCGGCGCCGGTGTTTATGGCGGCCGGTTATTCGCTTGGCGGAAACTTTGCACTGAGGCTTGCGTTGGCGGCACCGACGGCGGGTATTGGTCTGAAACACGCGGTCGCGATTTGTCCCGCCGTCGATCCCTCCGGTGTAATGCGGCAACTGGAAGCGGGCCTGCCCTTGTATCACTGGTATTTCATGAAGAAGTGGCGCAGCTCGCTGGTGAAAAAGCGCACCCTGTTTCCGCAGCAGCATGGCTTTGAAGACGGTGTGCTGAAGAAAAACATGCGCTCGCTGACGCAGTGGATGGTCGAGCGTCATACCGATAAATCCGACGAAGAAGATTATTTCGAAGGTTATTCGGTGGCACGAGGCCGACTCGCCGACTTGCAGGTGCCGGTGAGTGTTTTGGCGGCGGCCGACGATCCGGTGATTCCGATCGAAGCCTTTCGCGATTTACAGTTGCCGTCGCATTCGCTGTTGGAAATTGCTGAACACGGCGGCCACTGTGGCTTTATCGAAGGCGCCAGTATGCGTGGCTATGCCGAACGATGGGTTGTGCAGCGGCTCGCCCTGGCACTGCAAACCAGCCCCACAGCCAGCTAGGAAGCCCTGAACGCCAGGAACCGGCTATAATGGCGGCTTCCGTTTTTTGAGTTTCCCTTCATGATTGCCACCATTTCCCAAGCGCTGCAACGCGGCGATACTGCTGCTGCTCTCAGTGCCGCTCAGGCATTTGCCGTTAGTGATGCACAGAATCCGCAAGCCCACCAGTGGTTGAGCATTTGCCTGCAACGTAGCGGCGATATTGCCGGTGCGCGCGCCGCTATCGATGAAGCCATCAATCTTGCTCCGGACCGTGCCGATTTCCAGATCAGCCGTGCAGCATTGGCATTGGGACAAAAAGATTATTCTGCTGCCGAAAAAGGTATGCAGGATGCCGTCAATCTCGACCCGAACCAGTTGCAGGCATATGTCACGTTAGCGCATCTGGCTTTGGCACGCGGTGAAAATGAAGAAGCCGGCAAGCAACTCAAATTGGCGCAAAGAATCGATCCGAATCACCCGCAAGTGCTGTTGCTGGAAGGGCACCTTGCCCAGTACAGCGGGCAGCCTGATCAGGCACTGAAATGTTTCACTGCGGCAGCCGAATTGGCGCCCAAAAATTCACTGGCGCAAGTTTCGCTCGGTATGGCATACGGCGCGCGCGGCATGTGGCCGTTTGCAGAGCAGGCCCTTAAAAACGCGACGGCACTCGAGGCCAGCAATCCCGGCGTGATGCGCGGCTTGGTGCGTAGCCAAATGCATCAGGAAAAATGGCCTGAAGCGATCGATACTTTAGGCCAGTGGCTGATCAATAAACCCGCCGACCATTCCGTGCGGATGATGCGTGCACAAGTACGTGCACAAATCGGCCAGGTGGAAGAGTCGATTGAAGATTTAACGATGGTCAATGAAGGTAATCCAGCCAATCCGCAGGTGTTATCGCCTCTGGTGAATGCATTGCTGGCAACCGGTCGTCCGGTGGAAGCGCTGGAAAAACTGGAAGCCGCGCTGGTCATCAGCCCCAAAAATAATATTTTGTGGTCCATGCGAACATCCATCACGGCGAACAATTTGCCAGTAACACTGGAGATAATTCAGCGCTGGTTGAATGAGCTGCCGGAAAGCGCGCAGGCGCACGAGGCGCTCGCGCAAGTTCGCGAAACCATTGGTGAATTCGATACCGCCGAAGCAAGTGCCGACAAGGCATTGTCGCTCGAGCAAAATTTGCCCTACGCACAATTCATCAAGCTGCGTGCCGAGATTCGCAATGATGCAAAACAGGCTCTGGAGCGACTGGAAAAGCTGGAACAAGCCGCATCGAATCTGGATTCGCAACGCATGGTGTATTCATGGCGTGGTCTGACTCTCGACAAGTTGGGTCAATACGACAAGGCGGCTGAAAGCTTTAAACAAATGGCGGCACGCCCATTGACGCAGTATCCGTTGCCGCAAATTTTGCCGGCTCAGGCCAATGACAATCCCGGCATTGCCGGCACCTTGTTATGGGCACCGACGGGCACCCGCTTGGAAGTAGTACTGCAAGCCCTGCAGGCGTTACTCGACAAGCATTTATTGACGGATCGCAATCTGACTAATGCTCGCAATGACGGCTTCGGGCAGTTGCGTGCTAACCCCGGCACACCAGAAGCCGGGACTGCTAAAACCTGGCAGAGCGCCGTTGAATCGCTGGGTCTGGAAACAGGCAGTGTGGTCGACTGGATTCCGCATTTTGATGGCTATACCGCTTCCGAATTGAAAGGTACCCGCACCGTTGCCTTGATCAGCGATCCACGTGATGCCTTGATCAACTGGATGGTATTTGGCAGTGCGCAGGGTTATCGATTCCACCCGGACGAAAACATTTCTGCCGAATGGCTTGCGCAAACTCTCGAAGCTTTTGCCGAAAATCTGAAGCAAAATCCGGACGTCACCAGTATGGTGAAGATAGACGATCTGGATTCGCAAGCTTCGTCGGTGGCAGTGGCGTTGCAAACCGCGCTTGGGTTGGAGCAGGTGCCCGATGAAAAAATGCTTGCAATGAAAGTCCGTTCACGCGGCGGTTTCGACAATCAATTCCCCGCTGGGCATTGGCGGAATTACCGCACTAGTTATCAAGCTGCCTTTGATCGCCTGACGCCAGTTGCCGTGCGTCTTGGTTATTCCGAGGAATAACACGGATGCATCCGATCGCTTCGGCATTACCGTCTTTATTTGTCGCGATAATGCTGTCGACCGGGCAGGTTGTGGCAACGCTTGAAACAAAAGCTGAAGAAGCAAACCCTAAAGAAACAAAAACTGAAATAGCTGGTGTCGCCGTCCAACCGCCATTTCCCATGGCAAG
>JAYUWO010000111.1:0-5084 GCA_043753545.1 Arenimonas sp. | reverse complement strand
TGTATCTGGAATCGCGCGACCAGTCCGAACTGGGACAACGCGCAGTAGCTGAAGTGGCATTGCGTCGTCGTGATGATGGTCGTTGGGGTGATTCGGTTTGCGAAGTCGTCACCGCACCGAAACAGTTTGCACCGACAATCGTGGGTCCCGGCGCTCGTATCAAATCACTGGACGCCTGGCAAAAAGCGGTAAACGTCGCCTTTGCTTCGCAGAAAGATTGGAAACAGCCCGCCGGCAAAAGAAATGAAGTGGTACCCGGCGCGAGCCACTTTGCTGCACACAACTTAGTGACCCCGACCTGGAGCAGCTATCCGGCTGTCGCCAAAATCGGTGATCACACGTTCTACAAGGTAGATCGCCTGAAGCGATAAACCTTCCGTTGTAGCGCTGTATGCCGTCCTCGTCGGTATGCATACGCGATACGAGACCCGCCTAGGCAACTGGGCGGGTTTTTTATTGGATAGTCGAAGTCAGCGACGCCAGAACCGTTCCATTTCCAGAAACGTGAAAGACGCCGACCAAGTGATCATGACAAAACCGGTCAATGCTTCGGTCCCTGCCAGAAAGCGGATAGCGCCCACTGGCGCCAGATCACCGAATCCTACGGTGGTATAGGTCATCGCGGACAGGTAGATAGCATCGAGAAAACCAGTCGTCGCCGTCGAAACAACATGTCCGGTGGCGGGCCATAAAAGCAAAGCCCAATACGTCATGCCGAATAACCATATCTCAATGACGTGCAAAACCAGTACCGCAAAAATGCCATAGAGCACTTTGCGGCGAGGCTGATGATCGTGGCGTTTTGCCAAACCCCTGACGAGCAGACTCAAGCCTTCGTAATGAAGCAAAACACAAAGGCAGACCACGGCGATCGTCGCTAACACCACCACGCCGTTGGCCAGCCAATTGTCATACATCAGCGTTTTTCGATGCTCACGTATTCCCGATCTTCCGGGCCGGTGTAGTTGGCACTCGGACGAATGATCTTGCCATCCTGGCGTTGCTCGATCACGTGCGCGCTCCAACCCGAGGTGCGGGCAATCACGAACAGCGGCGTGAACATCGCGGTCGGAATTCCCATCATGTGATAAGCCGATGCACTGTACCAATCGAGATTCGGGAACATTTTCTTCAGATCCATCATCAGGTTTTCGATACGTTCACTGACATCAAACAGGGTTTGATTGCCGCCCTGCTTGCAGAGCTCGCGCGAGATTTCCTTGATGATCGGATTGCGTGGATCGCCAATGGTGTAAACCGGATGACCGAAACCAATCACGATTTCCTTGCGCTCGACGCGGGCACGAATATCAGCCTCGGCTTCATCGGCCGAACCGTAGCGCGCAATGATTTCCATCGCGACTTCATTGGCACCGCCGTGTTTCGGGCCGCGCAATGCGCCGATGCCGCCGGTGATGCAGGAAAAAATATCCGAACCGGTACCGGCAATCACGCGGGCGGCAAAGGTACTGGCGTTGAATTCATGTTCGGCGTACAGAACCAATGAACGATCCAGCGAACGTGCATGCAGTGAACTCGGCGGCTCACCGTGCAGCAGATGCAGGAAGTGCGCAGCAATTGAATCATCATCGGTTTCGCAATCGATACGACGGCCATTGCGGGTGAAATGCCACCAGTACAAGAGCATCGAACCAAAACTTGCCATCAGCTTGTCGGCGATATCACGGGTTTCGTTTTCCGGATGGTTTTCGCGTTCGGGTAAAACCGCGCCCAATACCGAGCAACCTGTACGCAAAACATCCATCGGATGCGCGTTGGCGGGGATTAATTCCAAGGCCTCGGCGACCAGCACCGGCAAACCACGGAGACGCTTCAATTTGGTTTTATAGGCGGCCAGTTGCGATGAGGTCGGCAATGCGCCGTGCACCAGCAAATGCGCGACTTCCTCAAAACTCGATTTTGTCGCCAAATCATGGATATCGTAGCCGCGGTAATGCAAGTCGTTGCCGCTGCGGCCGACCGTGCAGAGCGCCGTATTACCCGCTGCCGTGCCGCTGAGTGCTACCGATTTTTTTGGCTTCGGCAATACCGATGGATTGTCACTGCTCATAAATTATTCCTTTGCATTGCTTTGTGAAAACAAGGCATCGAGCTTGTCTTCATAATTGTGATAATTCAGAAAATCGTAAAGATCGGCACGGCTTTGCAGGGTGTCGATAATATTTTTCTGTGTTCCTTCACGGCGTACGGTTTCATAAAAATTCAGCGCCGCCTTGTTCATCGCACGATAGGCACCACAGCAATACAAAGCGATATCGACACCGGCATCACGAAGTTCATCGGTGGTGAAAAAAGGGGTCGAACCAAACTCGGTCAGGTTTGCGAGAATCGGCACCTTCACTGCGCTTTTGAAACGACGATAATCATCGAGACTTCGCATCGCTTCAGGAAATATCATGTCGGCACCGGCTTCGACATACGCGCAGGCGCGTTCGATTGCGGAATCTATTCCCTCTACGGCGGCTGCATCGGTGCGTGCCATCAGCACAAAACTCGAATCGGTTTTTGCATCGACGGCAGCTTTGACGCGATCGACCATTTCAGCAAGAGATACCACTTCCTTGCCCGGGCGATGTCCGCAACGCTTCTGGCCGACTTGGTCTTCCATATGTACGGCGGCAATGCCGGTGCGAATGCAGGACTTGATCGTGCGTGCAATATTGAATGCACCGCCCCAACCGGTATCGATATCGACAAGCAATGGCATGTCGGTCGCTTCGACAATACGACGCGCATCGGTCAGTACATCTTCCATCGAGCTGATGCCGAGATCCGGCATGCCCAATGAATTGGCAGCGACACCGCCGCCGGAAAGATAGAGCGCCTTGTAACCAGTGCGTTTCGCCATCAAGCCGGCGTAAGCGGTGATTGCGCCCATTACTTGCAGCGGCGATTCTTCTTTGATTGCGGTGCGAAATCTGGCACCCAGGGTGTGAGTCATCTTGTTTCCTCTATACGACGAGGCGACCCAATGGTCGCCTCGAATTATTTCCGATTACAGCAAATCAGCCACGCCGGCACGTTCTTCTTCGAGCTCGTTCAGCGTGAAGTTCATGCGCTCACGGCTAAAGTCGTCGATTTCGAGACCTTGCACGATTTCGTATTCGCCGTTTTTGCAGGTCACCGGAAAACCGTACATCACGTCTTTCGGAATGCCGTACGAACCGTCGGAAGGAATACCCATCGTGACCCAGTGGCCATCGGTGCCGAGCACCCAGTCATGGATGTGATCGATTGCGGCATTGGCGGCCGAAGCGGCCGAAGACAAACCGCGTGCTTCGATAATCGCTGCACCGCGTTTGCCGACTTTCGGAATGAAGGTTTCCTTGTTCCAGCTTTCGTCGTTGATGGATTCTTTGACGGAAACGCCACCAATAGTAGCGAAACGGTAATCCGGATACATGGTCGGGCTGTGGTTGCCCCAAACGACGAGCTTCTGGATGTCGCCGACCGGTTTGCCGGTTTTCGAGGCCAATTGCGACAGCGCGCGATTGTGATCGAGACGCAACATCGCGGTGAAGTTTTTCGGATTCAAATCCGGCGCCGATTTCATCGCGATGTAGGCATTGGTGTTTGCCGGATTGCCGACCACCAATACTTTTACATTGCGCGAAGCGACGGCATTCAATGCCTTGCCTTGTACGGTGAAGATTTTTGCATTTTCGAGCAGAAGATCTTTACGTTCCATGCCTGGACCACGTGGACGCGCGCCGACCAGCAATGCGATATCGGCATCTTTGAAGGCCACCATCGGATCATCGGTGCCGACCATGCCGGCGAGCAAGGGAAATGCGCAGTCATCGAGCTCCATCATCACGCCTTGCAATGCGGCCTGAGCTTTTTCCATCGGCAATTCCAGCATTTGCAAAATTACCGGCTGGTCTTTACCCAGCATTTCGCCGGAGGCGATGCGGAAAACAAGCGAGTAACCAATTTGGCCGGCAGCACCGGTAACAGCAACGCGAATCGGGGATTTCATGTCAGGCTCCATGTTTTTAATAGGGTGCGCCTTGGCGCACCGGTTGATTTCAATAAATGGTTAAAACGAAAAGTAAAGACGGTGTGCCGAAGCACACTGCATGTATATTTAATTAACTCAACTCAGCAAAAAATTCCTGGATGCGCTTCAGACCCGGCTCCAATTGTGCAGTTGGGCAAGTGTAGGAAATACGCAACGCCTTCGGTTCACCGAAAGCCGAACCCGGGACACAGGCAACGCCTTTCGCTTCCAGCAACACATTGCAGAAATCGACATCGTTATGGATGTCTTTCACGCCGTGTGCCTTGCCGAACGCGCAGGAGATATCCGGGAACACATAGAACGCGCCTTGCGGCTTCGGGCAGATCACGCCCGGAATCGCATTCATCACTGACATCACCAAATCACGCTTGTTCTGGAATTCAATATTTTTTTCGGTCGGTACCGTTTGCGGACCGCTTAATGCCGCAACAGCAGCAGCAGTCACGATTTCCGGAATGTTGGTGATGTGATTTGAATTCAAGGTCGTCAATGCTTTTGCGACTGATTCCGGCCCCACCATAAAGCCAACACGCCAACCCGGCATGCCGTAGGTTTTCGAGAGCGAATCGACAAAAATAACGCGATCACGCAGTTCCGGTTTTGAATGCACGAAGTTGTGGTAGCCCAATCCGTCGAACACCATGCGATTGTAGATATCGTCGGTGATGATCCAGGTGTTTGGATATTTCACCAGCACTTCCGCCAGCGCTTCGATTTCTTCCTTCGTGTAGACCATGCCGGTCGGGTTCGAAGGATTATTGAACAGGAATACTTTTGGCTGATGTGCCGCCATCGCGGCATCGAGCTGCGCCGCCGTCAATTTGTAATTTTGCGAAGCCGGGCATGGCAAGGTCACGGCCTTGGCATTCACGATATCGGCGATGTCTTGATACGTCGTCCAGTAAGGCGACGGATACACGATGGTATCGCCCTCTTCCAGCAAGGCTTCGGCCAGTGAATACAAGACGTGTTTGGCGCCGATGCCGGTGCTGCAATGCTTGCGCTCGTAACCGGTCAAACCGATGTCGGCGATATGCGCCAG
>JAYUWO010000110.1:0-5087 GCA_043753545.1 Arenimonas sp. | reverse complement strand
ATTTGAGCGAGCTGCAACAAGCCGGTCGCTATGCCAAGGATGTTTATTAATGAGTACGCCTCTTTCCCCGGTTGAAACCCTGAAAGCCAATAGCCACGGCTTGCGCGGGACCTTGGTCGAAAGTCTGGCCGATCCGATCACTGGCGCCTTTCGCGAAGGTGATGCACAGTTATTGAAATTCCACGGCAGTTATCAGCAAGACGATCGCGATGTCCGCGATGAACGCCGTAAGCAAAAACTGGAACCCGCCTACAGCTTCATGATTCGCACACGCTTGCCTGGCGGTGTTGCCACGGCCAAGCAATGGCTGGATCTCGACGCCTTGGCGACGCAATACGGCAATGGCAGTCTGCGTTTGACCACGCGTCAGGCCTTCCAGATTCACGGCATCATCAAGCGCAATCTGAAACCAACGATTGCCGCGATCAATCAAACCTTGATGGATACCGTTGCCGCCTGTGGCGATGTGAATCGCAATGTGATGGCCAGCGCCAATCCGGTTGAATCGAAAGCGCATGCTGCCGTGCATGCAGCTTCCATTGCGCTGTCGGAATATTTGCTGCCGCACACGCGGGCGTATCACGAAATCTGGCTCGATGAAAAAAAAATCGTCGGCGCCGATGAATCCGAACCGGTCTATGGCCCGACCTATTTGCCGCGTAAATTTAAGATCGGTATTGCAGTACCACCGATTAACGATGTCGATGTGTTTAGCCAAGATCTCGGCTTTATCGCCATTGTTGAAAATGGCGAATTGATTGGCTACAACTTGTTGGCCGGTGGCGGCATGGGTAGCACGCACGGCGATGCCCGCACCTATCCACGGCTTGCCGATGCACTCGGTTTTATTCGTCCGGAACAATTGATTCCCGCCGCCGAAGCCGTGCTGACGACACAGCGAGATTTCGGCAATCGTAGCGACAGAAAATTATCACGCTTGAAATACACGATTGATAAACATGGCTTGGCCTGGTTTATCGAAGAAATCGAACGCCGTCTCGGTGAAAAATTACCGCCAGCACGTGAATACAGCTTTGACCACAGCGGCGATCGTTTTGGCTGGGTCGAAGGCTTCGATGGTCGTTGGCATCTCACGCTACGAATCGAAAGTGGCCGC
This sequence comes from Arenimonas sp., assembly GCA_043753545.1. Taxonomy (GTDB): domain Bacteria; phylum Pseudomonadota; class Gammaproteobacteria; order Xanthomonadales; family Xanthomonadaceae; genus Arenimonas. The sequence continues at coordinate 3,970 of JAYUWO010000110.1, read as the reverse complement.
ATTGTCGATAGTGAAAAACAACAAGGCCTGACCGGCTTGCGTGAAATCGCAAAAATTCATCAGGGCGATTTTCGTCTGACGCCGAATCAGAATCTGATTATTGCCGGTATTGCCGCCAATCAACGTGATGCGATTGATCTGCTAGTAAAACAATGCGGTCTGGATAATTACCAACATAGCAGCGCGATGCGTTTATACGCACTGGCTTGCGTGGCATTCCCTACCTGCACACTGGCGATGGCGGAAGCCGAACGCTATTTGCCGGACTTTCTGGATCGCGTCGAAGTCATCCTGAAAAATTATTCACTCGAACAAGCGCCGATTTTATTGAGAATTTCCGGTTGCCCGAATGGTTGCTCGCGACCTTATCTCGGCGAAATTGCACTGGTCGGAAAAGCACTCGGTCGCTACAACCTGCATCTTGGTGCCGACTTTCAGGGCCGTCGTTTGAATCGTCTGTTCAAAGAGAACATCGACGAAGCCGGCATTCTGGAAATACTGGAACCGCTACTGCGTGATTACGCTTCACAGCGACTCGAAAACGAAGCCTTTGGTGATTACCTGTTTCGGTCCGGCGTTTTGTCGGCACCGAAAACCATTGAACTGGAGTTAGTCTCATGACCTTGCCCGATCTCGTTACTGCTGCCGAAGATTCGCGCGCACTGGCCGATTTGAATGGCTGGTTGGCAACGCGCAGTGCCGAGCAGCGTGTAGCCTGGGCTTTGGAATCTTTGTCTGGTGAATTCGCATTGTCATCCAGCTTCGGTGCACAAGCGGCGGTGTCATTGCATATGCTGACCAGCCAGCGCGCCAACCTGCCGATCATCTTGGTCGATACCGGCTATCTGTTTCCAGAAACCTATCGCTTTGTCGATGAACTGCAAACACGCTTGAGTTTGAATTTGAAAGTGTATACACCGCAAGTCAGCAGCGCCTGGAATCAGGCACGCAACGGTGCCTTGTGGGAACGCGGTGCTGAAGGCATTCGTCGCTACAATCAATTGCATAAAGTCGAACCGATGCAACGTGCCTTGAAAGAATTGAATGTACGCACCTGGTTTGCCGGCCTGCGTCGTTCGCAATCGACCACGCGCGCGAATATCGATTTCCTGGAATTACGTGATGGCCGCTGGAAAGTGCATCCGCTGGCCGACTGGACCGATCGGGATATCTGGACCTATCTGCAATCGCATGATCTGCCATACAACCCGCTTTGGCATAACGGTTACGTCTCGATAGGCGATACTCACACCACATCAAAATGGGAGCCGGGCATGCGCGAAGAAGACACCCGCTTTGCCGGCTTTATGCGCGAGTGCGGAATCCATATTTAATTTCGATAAACGTCGGGCCCAAGGGCCCTCCTACTCAATTGTAGGAGGGCCCTTGGACGCGACCATGTAAGCCAGACACGTATCCTTATCGAATGAAAGCCGCGTTATACTGGCTTTTTACGACGGTTGACCGAATGTTTCTCGAGCACTTCCAGCTACGCGAACCGCCATTTTCGATCAGCCCCGACCCTCGCTTTGTATTTTTGAGCGAACGCCACCGGGACGCATTGGCCCATCTGCTTTACGGTGTCGGTCAAGGCAGCAGTGGCGGTTTCGTGCAACTGACCGGTGAGGTCGGTACCGGCAAAACCACCCTGTGCCGTTTATTGCTGGAACAACTTCCGGTAAACACGCGGGTAGCACTGATCCTGAATCCGATGCTGTCGCCGATCGAATTGCTCGAAGCCATCGGCAAGGAATTGCATATTCCCCTGCGTGGCAAACAGGGCCATCAAAAACGACTCATTGATGCATTGAATGTCTATCTGCTGCAGGCCTATGCCGAAGGTTTGCGCGTCGTGCTGATTATCGACGAAGCCCAAAACCTGTCTGCCGAAGCCTTGGAACAGGTGCGTTTGCTCACCAACCTTGAAACCACTACGCAGAAACTATTGCAGATAATCCTGCTGGGGCAACCGGAATTACGCGACTTGCTGGCACGCCAGGACTTGCGACAGCTATCCCAACGCATCACGGCAAGATTCCATCTCACGCCCTTGAATAAAAGCGAAGCCCAGCAATATTTGCGGCATCGTTATGCCGTTGCCGGTGGCCCGCAATTTCCGTTTTCCGACGATGCCATTCGTGCCCTGTTTCGATATTCAAAGGGTATTCCGCGCTTGTTGAATATCATTGCCGACCGCTCCTTGCTGGCGGCTTATGTGCATGAAAATAAAGTGGTCGACGGGAAAATGGTCTCGCTGGCGGCAAAAGAAATTTTGCCTGAGCAAAACTTTTTCAAGCCCGGACGCATCATGTTCTGGTTTTTCGCCATGCTGTTGCTGATATCGCTAGCCCTGGGGCTCCGATATTATTTTGATCAAAGCACACCTACTCCGGGAGTCGAGCATGTCGCTAATTCTTGATGCCCTTAAAAAATCCGAAGCCGAACGCCAACGCGGCCAGGTGCCGAATCTGCTGAGTCCTTCGCCAACCGCGACGTCTCATTACAACACACAAAAAAAATCCAACCTGCCCTGGATAATTCTGACGGCATTTTTATTGGTGGTTCTGGTATTCGGGTATTTGTTCATGAAATCGAGCGGCGTTGAAGCGCCCGACATGGCTAACTCCCAAGCGACTGTAATAGTGCAGCCCTCGAAGGCATCGACGCAAACCACACCGCCAGAATCGTCGGCTACGCTTGTAACTTCCTCTGCACCCGCCGCAATCCCGGCACAAGTTGCCACACCCGAAGCACCGCCTATCCAAACCGCGCCAAGCAAACCAGTCAGTCCTTTTAATACGCAAGCCGGCGCAGAACCGATCAAGCCTGCCGTCCAGACCATCGAACCCGTTCCAGAAACTCGTATCGCCGGCATGGCGGAAATGCCGGTGGATCAAAGACAACAATTACCGGCACTGAAACTCAGCATGCACGTCTATTCGTCCGAGTCGGGAAAACGATTTGCGATCATCGACGGTCAGCGCGTCAATGAAGGCAGCGTTATTGGCGCGGCCGTCGTCGAAGAAATTCGCCAGGACGGCGTGGTACTGTCGATGCAGGGACAATCCTACCTGCTGCCTCGACCATAATGCATCCCGCATGTTTGTAAATTTGCCGTCACGTCATAAAGCCGCTACGCGCTGGGCTACGCCTTCGTTGATCGGCGTCATCGTCTTGGTGTTTCTGTGGTTCCAATGCTGGCCGAGCACTTCGGAAATCAAAGCCTATCTGGATCAATGGGGCACTCTCTCTGGCAGCTTGCAACAATGGCGGGTGGACTTTACCGACGGCCGCCCACTTACCTTGCTGAGCGCATTATTCATCCACATCAATTGGGTGCATATGCTGGGCAATGTGGTTTTCCTGCTGATCTTCGCCTACCCTTCGGAAAAAACACTGGGGCCCTGGCGTTTACTACTGGTGTTTCTCGGCGGCGGCGCGATTGCCAATCTGGTGGCTTCATTGATGCTCGATACCCCCGGCCGATTGATTGTCGGTGCCAGTAGTGGCGTGTCGGCACTGATCGGGGCGTATCTGGCGCTATTTCCAAATGCACGCCTGGGCATCGTAGTTCCGCTGGGACTATGGCTTGAATTTATCCGTCTGCCCGCCGTTGTTCTGATCGGCGTTTGGGCCGCCTTGCAATGGCTGTTTACCTTCCTGGGGCCGGCCTTCGGACACGTGGCATGGTGGGCCCACGTCAGCGGCTTTATCGCAGGCATTATCATTGCCCTGCTGATGCGCCCCTTCATCAAAATTCCACGCTTTGGATAGCCTGACAAATGAAAAAGCTCTACAAGATTACCTTCTTCAATGCCGGAAAAATCTACGAACTTTACGCTCGAAAAATCATGTCGGGCGACATCTGGGGGTTTACCGAAATCAGTGAATTGGTATTCGATGTCAACGAGGGCCTGGTGGTCGACCCTACCGAAGAGCGCCTGCGCGATGAATTTTCCAATACCAAAGT
>JAYUWO010000109.1:0-15421 GCA_043753545.1 Arenimonas sp. | reverse complement strand
TGCAGCTAACTGTCGCACTTGGTGGTTGAATTCACCTGTCTGGTCAGTTACTTGCGGCGGTTGGTAACTTTGATACCCAGGATTTTAATCTCATTTTTCCAGTATTCGGTAACTTGGCCGAAAATTCATACAAAGCATAGCGAGAGCCGTCAGATAACGTAACCGAAATATCGTTATTAACATTCTCTTCGACCCGGTAGTTACCTCTGTCGTCTGTATAGACGTCAACGAAGTTTGATTTTTTGTGGGTTACTCGTTTCGTCTTTATTGCACTAGGAGCGTTGGTTCTTTTGTTGCGAAGTACAAAATGCTTTGAAGTGTTTGCAATTTCGCTAACTGCCACAAGTAGCGGAATACTTTCCCAGGTTGCATGAAATGGTTGCTTATCTTGAAAGGTTATTTTGCCGATATGCTCTAGGTAATAGTCTCGCAGACAATGAGCGGTTACACAAAAATTGAAGAAATGATCAGCTTTAATAATTTTGCTGTCGGCGTGATAGGTACGATAACTCTCACGCTCTAGTTTTCTATATAGAGCTAAAAGTGAACCAAATTTCGGATTTAACTTAATAAGACACCTGACAACTAGTTAACCCCGTTTTTGGGGTGTAACAAGAATATCTCAGGACAGAGCGCGCCAGCAATGCGTGTGAGTGGCCTGAAATGCGTTTTAACTGAACACGACTTGATACACCCCACATTGACCCGGGAAGCAAATAGGGCACCAGAATCACCCCGTTCAACGACCCCGTAAAAATTCTGTAAGTCATTGTGCGAAAGAGGAAAGTGGCCAAATCAAATCGACTATACGTTCATGTCCACCTTAACGTGAAAAATCAAGCTTTTCCCAGCGTCCGGTTTTGGCCGATAGCGGCCGATTAACTTGGCTGTTTAATCAATAGGTCCTCTATCCAAACTTTGAAAAAATATTCCTGTTAATGCCTTAGTTGCTGCAAAGTATGAAAGTTTCAATTCAACTATTAATTGAATCAATAAAAATCCTTGCCAATTTCTCAGGCGCCATACGCAAAATCGTCGGATTCACCTGCATTTGGAATGTGCTGATGCCCGGTGGTGGATGCGGCAGCATCACGTCTTGTTTCGATAGTTTTTCTGCGAATTCGTCCGGTGAAATGCCCGATAACGTGAGCAAAAACCGGCTAGTGCCGTTCGGTATTTTCTCGATCTTGAATTTTGTGTCCGATTGCAGCAGTTCGATCAAACGATCCGTTGCTTTCCATGCTTTCGCATATTCGGCTTCGTAGTTATCCACGTATTGCGTGACCAAGGCGATTTGCGGCCAGGCATAGGGTAGTGAGCCGCCGAACATGCGGCGGGTGTGGAACAGGCCTTCGATGAAGCTGGCATCACCGGCGAGTATCGCGCCGGAGGCACCGTTGAAATGTTTCCATAGTGATACGTAGGCGGTATCGAACAGGGCGGCGTATTGCTGGATGCTTTTGCCGGTATGCAGCGGCAGGTTGAACAGGCGGGCGCCATCGAAATGCAGGCGGATACCTTTTTCACGTGCGTATTGGCTGATGCGTTCGAGTTCGGCGAAATTCACGTGCTCGTGGTTCTTGCGACGTACCGGACTTTCGATCGAAATGACACCAACTTTCGTCGGCACGCGGCCACCGGCGGAACGCTCGACCCAGCTCTTTATTTCGGCTAATTCAAGACTGGCTTTTCCGAGAGCAAGCGGAATCAGATTCAAGCCGCTTAATGTTTCGGCACCATCGCCGCTATCGTTGTAGAGATGACTTTCTGCCTGCACCAACACACGGCGATCCTGGCCCGCGAGTTTACGGATCGCGAGATGGTTGGCCAGTGTACCGGTGGGCACGAACATCGCGGCTTCTTTGCCGAGCAGCTTCGCAAACTTTTGTTCCAGTTCCGCAACGTGTCCGCCGTTCGAGTAGTAGTCGGATTTGAAGTTGGCCGATGTCGCGACATCGTGCAGCAGATGCGTGTATTCGGCGGGATTCAGGCCCAGCCCGTCCGTGCTGAAATCGACACGTTTGAAAAGGCCGTCAGCCGATGCAGAGCTGTTGCTTATTGCCGCTGCCTTGACGAGCATGGGCGATGCGGCGGCCAATCCACTGGCGGCCATGAAATGACGGCGGTCCATAAACGCATCCTTGGGTTAATTTGAACAAAGGATAACGGTCGCCGCGACGACTGGCTATGGATGGATTTTGTTGAGGCTAAAACACCATCACGTGATCGACGAGATAGCGGCCGTTATCTTCGACCAGCACCATCTCGGCGACATAGTCACCGGCTTGCTGGCTAAAAGATTGTTTCCAGATCACCGCGACCGAATCGGGACGGCGGAAAAGCGCAATAAATTCGCGCTGGCCAAAAAAACCTTTCGTGCCCTGATATTCCTTGCACACGATATCAAACCATTCCTTGGATAAAACACTTTTTGCCCGATCGGTAAAATCACGAATATGGCTTTCGTAATCGATACGCGTCGAAGCTTCCATCAGATTGTCCATGATGGGGTTGGCGATGGCGAGGATTTCGGAATCCGACATGTCGGAAAGTGGAAGATTTTCTTTCATGGCACTAAACAGGATTCTGCAACCGTAGGGGCGATTCATGAATCGCCCCTACGTAGTTAATCAAATTAAAACGAAAACCAACTTCTCTCGATGGCCGAAAAAAGTTGGTAAATCATTATGGAATTAATCCTTGCCCCAAAACTTCACGCGTTTTGCCAAGCGTAGCAAGAACGATTCTTTCGAAACACCAGTAGCAACAGGTGCTGGCGTAACGAGTGGAATTTCAGCCGTGATCACGGATGAAGCCGCGATGTTCTTGGCGGACTCATCGCGCGGTGGTCGCGGTGTGCGGGGTGGACGCGGTTTGCCATCGTTTGGATGGGCGCTACGTGGTTTATCGGTTTGACGCGGTGGCGACGAAGAACGCGATGCTCCCGGTTTGCTTGGGCCGCCCGGTTTGCGGCCGCCACCGGGCTTGCTGCCAGTTTTGCTATTGGCAGCCGCTTCGCGAACTTCTTTATAGATCGATGAAATGCTGTCGTTCTCTTCGCCTGCCACCGATGGCACATGCGCACGCGGTGTGCGAGGAATCGCAATGAGCAATTCTGCAGTTACTGGCTCGGTCGGAATTTTTTGTTCGATATAGGCTTCGATATCCGGCAAGCCTTGTGCATACATTTCGCAAGCGAAACTGATCGCATCGCCTTCGGCACCCAGACGTGCGGTACGGCCGATGCGGTGAACATAATCTTCGGCATCGAACGGCAGATCGTAGTTGTAAACATGGCTCACGCCGTCGATATGCAAACCGCGGGCGGCCACATCGGTGACGACGATGATTTCAAGATCGCCACGCTGGAATTTCGACAATAGGCTTTGACGTTTTTTCTGCGGTACGTCGCCGGATAGAACACCGACGCGGTAATGGGCTTTTTCCAAAGCGCGGGCAACGCGTTCGACCCAGACTTTAGTGTTAACGAATACCATCGTGCGAGCACCTTCGCTACGCGAGAGCAGGCCAAGCAACAAGGGTAGTTTTTCTTCGTTGGCCGGGAAATACATTTTCTGGCGAACACGGGCGGCAGTGATGAATTCTGTTTCGACGATCAACTTTTCCGGCTCATGCATGTGCTCATAAGCAAGCTCGAGTACACGGTGCGAAAGTGTGGCCGAGAACAGTAAGGTCTGACGTTCTTCGCGGCGCGGCAATTTGCGTAATAGGAAACGCAGATCTTTGATGAAACCCAGGTCGAACATGCGATCGGCTTCATCGAGAATGCACACTTCGCAGGCATGCAAATGCACGACGCCTTGGCGAACGTAATCGATCAAGCGACCAGGCGTGGCGATAATGACATCACAACCGGCCTGTAATTGGGCGCGTTGTTTGTCGTAATCGACGCCGCCGTAAATCAGGGCGAATTTCAGGCCGAGGCTGGCGCCGAATTTCTCGGCATCCTTGTGAATCTGGATTGCCAGTTCGCGCGTCGGGGCTAAAATCATCGTGCGGGGGTCGGCCGGGCCGCGATTGGCTAAAGCTGGTTTGGATAGCAGCCGGTTAAATGCGGCGACTAGAAAGGCCAGGGTTTTGCCGGTACCGGTTTGCGCTTGGCCCGCGACATCGCGGCCTTGAAGGGCGATGGGCAGCGTCATGGCCTGAATCGGGGTGCAGCGGCTGAAGCCGGCCGCTTCAAGTCCGGCTAATAAATCGGGATGGAGGTCAAAACTGGAAAAAGGTATATCGGTCAGTGGTTTATCAGTCATTTTGGCTCATTAAAGCGGGTTTATCCGGCTTGCAAGGGCCGCTCGCTAGACGCACACTGCGTACTGGTCTCGGGCCCGATGTTGAAATTAGTGAAATCGGCCCCCAGTTTAACGCATCCAGTGGCTTTCCCGTTGTCTCTTGTGAAAGTCCCCCTATTTCAGGAGTTTTTCATGAGCGATAAAGTGTTACACGTCGGCGATGCCGATTTCGATGCCGAGGTTTTGCAGTCGGATGTGCCGGTATTGGTCGATTTCTGGGCCGAATGGTGCGGTCCCTGCAAGATGATCGGTCCGATTGTCGACGAAGTGGCCACCACCTATGAAGGCAAGGTCAAGGTCGTCAAAATCAATATCGACAACAACCCGGGTGTGCCTCGCAAATATGCAGTTCGCGGCATTCCGACCCTGATGATGTTCAAGAACGGCGTGGTTGCCTCGACTCAGGTCGGCGCGGTCGGGAAAGCCCAATTGAATCAATTCGTTGAAAAAGCGCTGTAATCGGCGGCTTTAATTTGCGATGTATCGAACACCGGCTCAGGCCGGTGTTTTGCTTTGTTATCAAAGAAAAAAGAAATGCCGATGAACTGCGGTTCAGGCCTTTACTTGCGCAGCACGGCCTATCGGTGTATTTTTGGCTCTCAAAGGCGCACTGCGCCGATCTGTTAATCCCATTCTTTTATCCCTAACTCGCCATTGCGAGGAACCCCATCCGTGTCTGAAAACGAAATCGAAACCGGCAAACCAGCCGTAAAACGTGGTCGCAAGCCAAGCGCCCAAGCCTCCGCTCCTGTTGAAGCCACCGCGCCGGAAATCATTAGGAAAGTTGCCAAAACAGCTCCGAAAGTGCCGCCGGTAGAAGCGCCAGTTGCACCGCCAGCTTCCGAACCTGCTGCGCCACGACAAAATCGTGAACCCCGCGAACCACGAGAGCCTCGAGAAAATAGCAACGCTGTAAGTTATTCGCAGGCCGCCGCTCCAAACGAATCGCATCAAAGCGAACCCGGCGGCAACGAATCGAATAATCAAAACCAAAATCAAAACGCCAATCCCAATGCCGGCGGCTCGAATAACGAGCAAAGCCAGGATGGCGGTGGCCAAACCAACGAAGACGGCAGTCCTCGGAATAGCCAGAACCGTTTTCAGCCGCGTCGTGATCGCTTTCGCGGACGCAATGATCGTCACGATCGTAACGATCGTAATCGCAACCAGCAGGGCGCGAATGCCGAAGACGGCGGCGAAAATGCCGGACAAAATCCAGGCCAGGGCGGCGAACGCCAGGAACGTTTTGAACGTCCGATGCCGGCACTGCCACCGGATTTTCCGACTTACAGCCTGAATGATCTGAAGCGCATGCCGGCGCATAAATTGCTGGAAATGGCCGAGCTGTTGAACCTGCACGAAGGCGTCGCACGTATGCGCAAGCAGGACGTCACGTTCGCCTTGTTGAAAGTGCTGACGCGTCATTCCAACGGTGTTGCCGGCGACGGCGTACTCGAAATTCTTCCCGACGGTTACGGCTTCCTGCGTTCGGCCGATGCCAGTTATCTGGCGGGTCCGGATGACGTCTATATTTCACCGAGCCAGATTCGCCGCTTCAATCTGCGTACCGGCGATCATATTTCCGGCCGCATTCGTTCACCGAAAGACGGTGAACGTTATGTCGCACTGAACGTGCTCGATACGATCAATGGCGAACCATTGGAAGCCTCGAAAAACAAGGTGTTGTTCGAAAATCTGACACCACTTTTCCCGCGCAAGAAATTCACACTTGAACGCGGCAATGGCTCGACTGAAGACATCACTGGCCGCATCATGGATTTAATGGCGCCGCAGGGCAAAGGCCAGCGTTCGCTGATCGTGTCGCCGCCAAAAGCCGGTAAAACCATGCTGATGCAAAATGTCGCGCAGGCGATTTTGCACAACCATCCCGACGTACATTTGATTGTATTGCTGATCGACGAGCGTCCGGAAGAAGTGACCGAAATGCAGCGCACCGTGCGTGGCGAAGTCATTTCTTCGACCTTCGACGAACCTGCCGCACGCCACGTACAAGTCGCCGAAATGGTGATCGAACGCGCCAAGCGTCTGGTCGAACACAAACGCGACGTCGTGATCATGCTTGACTCGATTACCCGTTTGGCACGTGCCTATAACATGGTCGTGCCGAGCTCGGGCAAGGTATTGTCCGGTGGTGTCGACGCGAATGCGCTGCATCGTCCGAAACGCTTCTTCGGTGCAGCGCGTAATGTCGAAGAAGGCGGCTCGCTGACGATTATCGCGACCGCACTGGTTGATACCGGTTCGAAAATGGACGAAGTGATTTACGAAGAATTCAAAGGCACCGGCAACTCGGAAGTGCATCTGGATCGTCGTATCGCTGAAAAACGCGTTTATCCGGCCATCAACATTAATCGTTCCGGTACGCGTCGCGAAGAATTGCTGATCGATGCAGATATGCTGCAGAAGATCTGGATTCTCCGGAAACTGTTGCATCCGATGGACGAATTGTCGGCAATGGAATTCCTGCTCGACAAGATGAAGACCAGCAAGTCGAACGACGAGTTCTTCCTGAGCATGAAACGCGGCAGCTGATTTGTTTCGCAGGCCGTAACGAAAAACGCCGAGCTAGCTCGGCGTTTTTTGCTGTCTGATTCGACAAATCAAATCATTTCCACTCGACATCGATACCTTCGGATTCGCCAATGGCTTTGGTCAACACCTCGACCAAGCCCTCGGTAGCGCCGGCATTCCTGAGCATTTCGACAGTGGAGAGATCGATGAAATAATCCCGGTCTTTCGAGCTTTCTTCTTCCATCACGTTTTGCATGCAAAGCAGATCGTTATCAATGAGGTCGGCAATTTTTTGGTCGCCGGGTTTCAAATACAAGGAGGTCATCGTTATCTCGTTTTATGGAGGAATAAGGTGGATTCAACATAACCCAATTATGGCGCCGCCACAATTGAGCTCTTCATCAGTGTTTGAAGTGGCGACGACCGGTAAATACCATCGCAATGTCATGTTCGTTGGCTGCGGCAATCACTTCGTTGTCGCGCATCGAACCACCCGGCTGGATTACCGCACGGATACCGGCTTTTGCCGCGGCATCGATGCCGTCGCGGAACGGGAAGAATGCGTCGCTGGCCATCACCGAGCCGGGAACAACGAGGCCGGCTTCTTCCGCTTTGATCGCGGCGATTTTTGCACTGACCACGCGACTCATTTGTCCGGCACCAATGCCGATGGTTTGCAAATCTTTTGCATAAACAATAGCGTTTGATTTCACGAACATCGCGACTTTCCAGGCGAACAACAAATCCAGCATTTCATTCGACGACGGTGCGCGCGAGCTGGCAATCTTCAAATCATTCGCAGTCAGGGAATCGCTGTCGGCATCCTGAACCAACAAGCCGCCGGCGATGCGTTTGTATTCCATCGCGCCATCGCTGTTTTGCAAATCGCCGCAGGCCAGTACGCGGACATTGGCTTTCTTCGCAAACAAGGGCAGGGCATCGCTGGCGATACTCGGTGCGATCACGACTTCGACAAATTGTCGTTGCAGAATTTCGGCCGCGGTTTTTGCATCGAGCTCGCGATTGAACGCGATGATGCCGCCGAAGGCCGAAGTCGGGTCGACTGCGTAAGCGCGATCGTAGGCCGTGAATACATCATGCGATACCGCAACGCCGCAGGGGTTGGCATGTTTGACGATGACGCAGGCCGGCTGTTCGAAAACTTTCACGCATTCGAGCGCGGCATCGGCATCGGCCAGGTTATTGAAACTTAATTCCTTGCCCTGCAGAAATTTAGCAGTCGCCACGATGCCATTGCCGGCATTTTTTTCAAGATAGAGTGCACCGCGTTGATGCGGGTTTTCGCCGTAACGCAAGCTCGATGCAAGGTCCAGGGAAAGATGCAAAGTATGTGGCCAGGTTTCCGGTGTTTGTGGATCGGCGGCACGTGCCGATAACCATTGGGTAATTTGGCCGTCGTAGGAGCTGGTGTGGGCATAGGTTTTTGCCGCGAACGCACGCCGCATCGCAATATCGGTGCCGCCTTGTTGCAAGGATGCAATCAGCGAGGCGTAATCCGCCGGATCCACCACCACGCTGACGCGCTCGTGATTTTTTGCAGCTGCACGCAGCATCGCTGGGCCGCCGATATCGATATTTTCAACCGCATCGTCGTAGTTGCAATTGGGTTTCGCAATCGTGGCGGCGAAGGGATACAGATTGACGACCAGCAGATCAATCGCGGTGATCTCATGTTCTTTCATCACGGCATCATCGGTACCGGTGCGGCCGAGTAAGCCGCCATGAATTTTCGGATGCAGGGTTTTGACGCGACCATCCATGATTTCCGGAAAACCGGTGACTTCGCTGACATCCTGTACGGCAATGCCGGCTTCGCGAAGGGTTTTTGCCGTGCCACCAGTGGAGAGCAAATGCACGTTCAAGGTGCTTAATGCGCGTGCCAGTTCAAGCAGGCCGGTTTTATCGGAAACGGATAGCAGCGCCCGAAGAACGGGCAGACGTGTAGAAGACATGGGAACACCTCGGGATGAGGTGCGAATTATAACGGGCGATTACGCCAATCCGTAGTCTTTTAATTTCTTGCGAAGCGTCGCCCGGTTCATGCCCAGCATATCGGCAGCACGGCTTTGATTGCCGTCGCAGTGACGCATGACTTCGTGCAAGAGGGGCGTTTCGATTTCGCGTAAAACCACATCGTGCAAGTCTTCAACATCCGCGCCATTCATGTCATGCAGGTAACGCCGTACGGCTTTGGCGACGTATTCGCGTAAAGCGGGTTGCGCTTGGCTTGAGGGTGCAGGTTCTGCACGTAAAGCGGATGGCACGTTCAAATGTAACTCCGGAGGCAAAAACCGCTTCCTTGCGGGCACGCCACGGAATCTTGGCGGACGGGGATTCTAGCTCAGAATTTTGCCGGGAACCGAAATTAACAAAATATTTTTTCGTTTTTTGCGGGGGATTCGCATTTTATTCGCGGCATGCCGAAAGTCGCATTAATGAATCAACTACTTGCACCATGCTATTGATTGATCGAACAGAAACAAGCGCTAAGCCATTCAATGAAACTCGAGACGAAAGGCAACGGCATGTTTTCCCGGATCCATTATTTCGAGTGTGAGGCTGGCCGATTGTCCTGGCATGATCATCGGCGTTGCAGGTTCATTGCCCAGATATTCGCGCGCTTCGAAACGGCGTAATCCCAAAGGCTGGTCTTCAAGATCGGTAAGTGCGACTTCCAGTTGCGGCCAGGCTTGCGCAAAAGCAGCATCATTGCGAAAACTCGCCGTCAATAACAAGGCGTTGGGCACCGATGGATGCGGGCGAATATCGCGTGAGGTGACATGGAATGCTTTCGGTTCATTCCAGGGTGGCAATGAGCATTGCAACACGCCGCACAACATTTCCAGACGTGGACGCCATACCGGATCGGTAGCAAGGCGTTTGCGATCGGCAACAATTACTTGCAACACCAAGGCCAATGTCAGAACAACGGCCAAGACGGCCCAGCGCCAGCGATTGGAGCGGGTAATGACGATTGGTTCGTCAATGAAACTGGGTGAGGGTTTTTTCATGCAGATTTTCGTTGTCCGGTGATTCGCATCCAGTCATCCAGTTGCGTGGCCTGCAGATCATCGAACCATTGCGAATATTGTTCGAGCAATTCGGATTCTTGCCCCTTGAGAATGCCGGAAAGTGCAATCAGTCCGCCGGCTTGGGTGCGGTCTGCCAGCAGTGATCCGAGCTTGGCCAATGCCGATGCCAAAATATTGGCGACCACGACCGGATATCGTGATTTTGGTTCGTCGTCCGGCAAATAAACAGACAGCTTTTTTCCAACTTCGTTACGCTCGCCATTGTCGTGCGTTGCAATCAAGGCCTGTGGATCGTTATCGACACCAATCGCCGATTTTGCACCGAGTTTCAGTGCGGCCAAGGCAAGAATTCCCGAACCACAACCAAAATCGAGTACGGTTTTATTTTTCAGATCGAGGCTATCAAGCCACTGCAAACATAGTGCCGTGGTCGGATGGGTGCCGGAGCCAAATGCCAGGCCGGGATCGAGCCGAATCAACACCTGATCTTTTGCTTCGTCGGGAATCTCGAGATTCCACGGAATGATCCAGGTACGTTCACCGAACTTCATCGGCTTGAATTGGTCCATCCAGGCCCGTTCCCAATCCTGGTCTTCTACCCGCGTAAATTGTGCCGAGCTCAGGTCCAATGCTTCGTCGAATGCTTCAAGGGACTGTAGCAATAAATCCTGATTACAATCGGCATCAAAGAGTGCCTTAACGAGGATTTCCGGCCACAAGGGTGTTTCGCCGACGCCGGGTTCCAGAATCGCATGCTCGTTTTCGGCATCGGCCGCATCCAGCAGGGACACCGACAAGGCACCGCAATCTTGCAGGGCAAGTTCCATTCGGGATTCATCGTGGGCGCGGCAGCGGAGCGAGAGTTCTAACCAGGGCATGGGTGCGATAAAGCCGGAGCGTGTAGGCGGGTATTATGGGGCTTCGCGTGAGCATTGACGACAGACCGGTTATACTCGACCCATGAAAATACCTCGCACATTGCTGAATATTCTTCTGGCCACGGCACTGGTCGCTTCCCTGGCAGCCTGCGGCAATAAAGGCCCGCTGGTGCACCCCGATAAAGAAAAGCCGGCTCAAGAACCCGCCTCATCGAGTAACTGAGGTTCACGTGTCCCTGCGTTTTACCAAAATGCACGGTGCCGGTAATGATTTCGTAATCCTGGATTGTCGCGATGCTGTGCTTTTGCCAGATGCCGCGATAGCGAGCGCAATCGGCAATCGCCATACCGGTGTCGGCTTCGATCAATTGCTGACAATAGAAAAGTCCGGGAATCCCGATTGCGTTGCCCGCTATCGTATATTCAATTCCGATGGGTCGATGGCGCAGCAATGCGGCAATGGTGCGCGCTGTGTTGCCGCGTGGAGCAAACGCGCCGGCATGACGACGGCATCGAAATTTAAACTCGACAGCCCGGCCGGTGTGATCGAGGTGAGTTGTCTTGCAGACGAACAGTATTCCCTGTTGATGAGCGTGCCGGATTTTCTGCCGGCGACCATTCCGTTTACCACGACGCGCACCGCGCCCTTGCATCGCATTTCGATAGGTAACGAGAACATCGAATTCGTTCCGGTGTCGATGGGCAATCCGCATGCGGTCATCCAGGTTGAGGATGTTGCCAATACGCCGGTCGAAAGAATCGGCAAGGCTTTGCAGGCGCGCCCGGAATTTCCGGAAAGCGTGAATGTCGGCTTTGCTCAAATTTTATCGCCGACCCATATCAAACTACGGGTTTACGAACGTGGTGCCGGTGAAACCCTGGCCTGCGGCAGCGGTGCCTGCGCTGCGGTGGCGGCACTGATTACGCTGGGCAAACTCGAAGCGCATGTGCAAGTGAGTTTGCCAGGCGGCGATTTACACATTGAATGGACAGACAAAACTGCACCGATCCGCATGACGGGCCCGGCCGCTTTTGTTTTTGAAGGAGAGTGGTCGTGATTTCAACAGATGAAAAATCCGAGCGTATGAGTGCGCATGAAGTGGCGGTCTGGTTGCGCCGCCATCCCAAATTTCTGGAGCAATATCCGGATTTGGCCGTTTCTCTTGTTGTGCCGCGCGAAGAGGGCAAAGCGGCATCGCTCGCAAGTTACCAACTGGAAGTGTTGCGTGACAAAAATCGCGAATTGAATCGTCGCCTGAATGAATTATTTGGTAATGCACAAGACAATGAGCGTCTCGCAGTCCGCACGCATCAACTTACCCTTGCCCTGATGCGCGCACGCACGGTCGCCGATACCTGGAAAGCGATGGTGGCGGTGCTGGGCGAAGATTTTCAGGGCGATGCGATTCGTGCGATTTTGTTTTCCGAAGTCGAGGGTTTGGAGCCCGCCGAGTGGTGGCAAATGTTGCCGACGCGCGCGAATGCCTTGTTGCCGTTCAAGGATTTTATCGCCGCGAATGAACCGCTTTGCGGACGTTTGAATCAGGATAAATTGGACGTGTTGTACCGCGATGCCCAATTATTGCCGGCTTCTTGTGTATTGTTGTCGGTGAGCGGCCACGGAATCCTCTGCGTGGGCAGCCAGGACGCCAATCGTTTCTATCCCGGTATGGGTACCTTGTTTTTGCGCCTGATGAGTGAAGCTCTGGTGGCGGCTCTGGCACGTTTCGATTGATGCAGTGGATGAATTAACGCAAACGGTAGAAAATTTTCTCTCGCATTTGCGGGTGGAGCGTCGTTTGTCATCGAATACGACCGAAAGTTATCAACGTGATTTGCTGAGTCTTGTCGAGTGGATGCCATCGGCAGGCTTCAACGATTGGCAAAGCTTGAACGGCGAGTCGTTGCGCGGTTTTCTGGCTAGTGAACATCGGCGTGGCTTGAGTGCAAAAAGTCTGCAACGAAGATTATCCGCCTGCCGCTCGATGTTTCAGTGGCAGCTAAAACATGGCGTGTTGAAAGGCAATCCGGCCCAGGGTATTCGTGCACCGAAAGCAGCCAGAAAATTGCCGCAGGTACTCGATCCCGATGAAATGGCGCGTCTGGTCGAAGTACCGACCGATACCGAATTGGGAAAACGCGACCGCGCGATGCTTGAATTATTTTATTCGTCTGGATTGCGTTTATCGGAATTGTGCAGCCTGCATTGGCGTGATCTGGACTTGGCCGATGGACTGGTGCGTGTGCTTGGTAAAGGTTCCAAAGTACGTATCGTACCGGTCGGAAAATTTGCCCGTGAAGCACTCGAAAATTGGCGAAAGGAGTCTGCCGGCAAACTGGACAAGCCCATATTTCCCGGTAGAAACGGAACCATTACGCCACGCGCCATACAGTTGCGCATCAAGCAGTTGGCGAGCAGCCAGGGGCTTTTTAAAAACGTGTATCCGCATCTGATGCGGCACAGTTTTGCCAGCCATGTGCTGGAATCTTCCGGCGATTTGCGTGGTGTGCAGGAATTGTTGGGTCATTCCGATATTGCGACTACCCAAATTTATACGCATCTCAATTACCAGCATCTGGCCAAAGTGTATGACGCCGCGCATCCGCGCGCGCGCAGAAAATCGAGTGACAAATAAAATGAAACCCACCGATATTATTTTTCATCGCGCTTCACACATACTTGAAGTGGCGTTCGAGAATGGCGAGCGCTACAAACTACCTTGCGAATATTTACGCGTGGAATCCCCCTCGGCCGAAGTGCAGGGTCATGGCCCCGGTCAACGCATCCTCGTTCCGGGCAAAAAACACGTGAATATCAAGTCGATCGAACCGGTCGGTAATTACGCCGTGCAATTGCATTTCGATGATGGCCATAACACCGGCATTTTTAGTTGGACTTTATTGCGTGAACTGGGTCAAACCTTTGATACGCGCTGGGCGGCGTATCAAGCGGCGCTGGTTGAGCGAGGATTGAGCCGCGAAGCGTAATTATTTGTCCGGATTTCGTGGGAGCGGCGTAAGCCGCGAATTCTCAGGGAAGGCGGCACAGTTTGGCGTCCTTCGCGCCTCACGGCGCTCCCGCGGACCGTTCAGTTCCTTGGCTCATCACGGGCTGCTAGCGGCCAAATACGGCATAATGCAGCCATGAACCAAGACCCCAAAAACCAAGCTAAACAAGACCCGGATACCACCCATTTCGGCTTTCGCGATGTGCCGGTGGCCGAGAAGCAGAAACTGGTTGGCCAGGTGTTTTCCTCGGTCGCCGCCAAATACGATTTGATGAACGATTTGATGAGCCTCGGCGTGCATCGGATATGGAAGCGCTATTTTGTTGGCACCTCCGGCGTGAAGCGCGGTGATCGCGTGCTCGATCTGGCCGGGGGCACCGGCGATATTGCGATGCTGCTGCATGAACGCGTCGGTGATACCGGCGAAGTTATCATCGGCGATATCAATGCATCGATGCTGAGTGTCGGCCGTGATCGCTTGAATGACAAAGGGCTCGTACGCGGATTGCAGTATGTGCAATTGAATGCCGAAAGCCTGCCGTTCCCGGACAAGAGTTTCGATCTGGTCACGATTGCTTTTGGTTTGCGCAACGTGACCGACAAGGCGAAAGCGCTGCGAGATATGCATCGTGTGTTGAAAGTTGGCGGCCGTGTTTTGGTGCTGGAATTTTCGCAGGTGAAACCGGAATGGTTTCGTCCGATTTACGATTTCCATTCGTTCAAGATTTTGCCCAAGCTTGGCAAATTGTTCGCCAATGACTCCGACAGCTATCAGTATCTGGCCGAATCCATCCGCAAGCATCCGAATCAGGAAGGCTTGCAGGCCATGATGGCCGAAGCCGGTTTCGGCCGTTGCAGCCATCGTAATCTGAGTGGCGGTATTGTCGCCATTCATAGTGCTTATCGTATTTAACATCATCGAAATAATTTCAGGAAAGCCCATGCGTTTATTTGCCGCGCTATTAGTCTTGCTAGTGTCTCCCGCATTTGCCTCGAAGACAGATGAACGTCGTAACGACGAACACAGTTATGCCGAATCATCGCAAGTGGTCGTGAAAGATATCGCACTGGATTTAACCGTCGATTTCGACCGGAAAATCCTGAGTGGCAGTGCCAACCTGAATTTGGACTGGCTCAATCCAAACCATAAGCAATTGGTGCTGGATACGCGCGATCTGACTATCGAAAAAATCGAAGGCACGACCGGCAGCATGGCATGGCAACCATTGAAATACAGTCTGGCCCCACGTGACGCTATTTTCGGCAGCAAACTGACGATCGAATTGCCAAAGACGTACGGTAATGTTCGCATCAGCTATTCGACTTCACCGCAGGCTTCCGGTTTGCAGTGGCTGGATGCGCCACTAACTGCCGGCAAGAAGCAGCCGTTCATGTTCAGCCAGTCTCAGGCGATCCACGCGCGTTCCTGGGTGCCGCTTCAAGACACGCCGGGTGTTCGTTTCACCTATTCCGCCAATATCAAGACACCGAAAAACGCGATGGCTTTGATGTCGGCCAACAATGCGCCTGACGCCGTGCGTGATGGCGAGTATTCCTTCCGCATGCCGCAGCCGATTTCTTCCTATCTGCTCGCGATTTCGGCCGGTGATCTGGTATTCGAACCGATTTCAAATCGC
>JAYUWO010000108.1:0-15455 GCA_043753545.1 Arenimonas sp. | reverse complement strand
CGGCATCCAACAAAGCCTTGATCAGTGCCAAGGGATTCGCCATGGCAATGCCATGCGACCAAGGTTTTCCCGAAGCTAGTTGCAAATTGACACCGGTCATTGGCAATGGAAATTTCCACCATTTCACCGTGACAATCTCTTTCACGGGCATCTCGATGCGACGGTGTGTTTGTGAAATCAGCAGCATGCCGTTCTCAATTTTCAGATCTGCCTTGAAGGCACGCGTGATGCACCACGCAGCGATAGCGGGCGCAAGTATCAAGCCGGCAAACATGCGGATTTGTGCCAGCGGATTGGTTTCAGCACCGATCAATACGTTGTAGCCCATCCACAACACACCCGCTCCGCCAAATATGCAAAGAAAACCCGCTACGACGCGCCAGAACGGTGCCAGAATAACGGCTTGCAAATCAAATTGCTCATCACTTGCCTGCGATGAAAAACTCTTCTTACTCGCACGGCGTTTTGTCATTGCACCGACGACGGACATTACGGCCAGCAACATCAGAAAAATGAATCCGGCCCGCCCAACCCAATTTCCCCAGGCTACCATCAGGGTATGCGGAACCTGGCTCGGCATGACTTCGCCAATCAACAGTTTTTGCTCATCCATGGCGGTACTGGCAATCATGGTTCCGCGGTTATCAATCACGGCACTCACGCCATTGCTGGTTACGCGTATTTGCGGCAGGCGAGTTTCGATGCTGCGAAACGCCGCCACGTTCAAATGCAGATTTGCTCCCACCGGATGACGGGTAAACCAGGAATCATTCGACATGCCAAGAATGACTTGGGCTTCGAGGCGCGCACCGTCAATTGCCAACTGGCTGTTGACGTCATCCAGACAAATCATCGGCAGCACCGGAATCTCGCGACCATCGGCGAGCCTCAGTGGAAACACGCGCGCGCCCGAACCGCGTTTCCAGCTTCCGGCCCACGGCAACAAGTTCCGTACGGCGGGGCCATCGAGCCAAGACGGCAAATATTCGGTAAATAAAAACAGATCGCTCTTGCGATAAAAGCCCAATGTTCCGTTGACCGGTTCCACAAAGGCCGCCGCGTTGTATTCACCGCTCTCGTCTCGTTCGTAAGTTCCAAACACAAGCGGAACCTTCGCAGCGTTGACGAAATCCAGAATCTCCTTGTCCAGCTCGGCACCGCCTTCGCTTTTCGGATTGCCGAACGTGGTCGGATATACCGTCTCGGACCAAAGCAATGCATCCACATTGTGCTGGTCAATGGCTTCGCGCGACATCGCGTAATGGGTGTCGAGCACATGACGCACCACTTCGTAGGCACCCATCTCGCGACGCAGACGTTCGTAGTCGACGATATTGGATTGCACCATGCCGATACGCAGCGGCTTGACGCCGGATTCGATCGGATCGGTCAATGCAAGTAGACGAAGATGGCCGTACCCTGCGATCAATATCGGTATGCAAAGCACTAGCGCCAACGGCTTGATCAACACTCGAACACCATCGCTTCGATGCGTGACTGCATACGCAATGCACTCGTTGACCACTATCAAGATAAAACTGATTCCCGCAGCGCCACCAAGATCAGCCACCTGACGTAAATATGCCGATGGATACAAACCGTGGCCAATGGTATCGCCAAGCAATTTTGGAATGAGCCACTCGGCCGCTACCCAGGCCGATGCCGCTGCGAGCGTTCGAATAATCGGGCCATAACGACGCCCCGCGAGATAACGCACGACAGCGAAAGCAAATAGTTGCGGTTGCAATAATGGCGACGTCAGCAATATGACGAACAGGCCGGTCATCGAACCTATGCCGGTGTACGCGCCAATCGCCACACCAAACCAGGCGAACACGGCGGCCACAAATAAAACACTCATCAACACACCGCTACGCATCGCAGCGCTCAGCGTGGTGACGGCATTCAATGTCAGCAGCCACGGCACTAATGCGATGAAACCAAGCAGATAAGCGTTACCGCCACGCGAATATAGCCCGAACAGGGCCGCACTTAGGACAAGTCCGGCAAGCGCACGCCAGCCGGAGTGGGAAAACCGGGTCATGTTCAGCTCTAGGGTCCTCCTGGCTCCAGCGGCTCAGGTATTTTTATCGGCCGAATCACAAGACCCGGTGGCGCCCTATTGTCCGGCACGACGCGGTTTTCGGGAATGGCAATGGCCAGGCCGTTGCTATCGAAAAATACGTAATCCGGCGAATACATCAAGATCGGTTCGATGCGTTGACCATCATCGGTGGCTTGATAATGCCGCACATAACCTTCAGGCAAAACGTAATCCTCGGGAACCGCCAGGCCGATCATCGGCGGGCTGGTACCGGGCGGATTAAACGCGCCGATGCCGGAATAAACACCCGCTTCGTTCAGACGCTGGATCACTTCTTCCATCTTGGGTGCCTGCCCCGGTGCAACATAATTGGCCAGATCGTTGGGATCGTTAGACGTGGAATGTACTGCAGAGCTTGCCGTGGTTTTCCCATCGCCCTGGCTTGACGCATTGGATGCCGATATTTTATTTGACGTTGAAATATCGGTATCGGAGACGGTTTCAGCGGATTGCGTGCTGTTGGAATCCTTCGAGTCGCTGCGTATTACCGACTTCAAGAAATACGCTGCAAAACAGACAACGAGAATCAGTGCGAGCACTTTGTAGAAAAGCGCCGCCCGCGAGCGGCCATGCTCGATGATGCGAATGCCGTCGCCGTCCTGATCGGACGACGAGGCATTGTTTTTATCGAAATCGTTCATCGAGATGTTTTAGTACTTCTCAATCAGAACGGACTTGGCGGGCTGTAGGTCGACAACACCCAGCCCATACGCTCATGACCGTACTGGTTCCAGATCGGGTTACGACCATTGGCAAACGTGGTGTAACGCGCTGCACCGGTACCGGTGGTGCCGCCCCAAAGACCTGCCGACACTGTGCCGCCGGTATAGGTAGGATGGGTGTCATCCGACTGAATGTAATCGTAACTGCTGCTGGACGATACGAAATGCGTATTGGCATCGCGAATGGTTGAACGCAGCGTTGAAGTAACCCGGTTCATGTAACTGGCTTCCGTCTCACCCAACACATACTTCAATGCCTGCGAGTCGACGGACCCATCACCGTTAGTATCATAATCGGCGCCCATGTACTCGGCAAAATTATCCGCACATTGGAAGCCTTTCTGACTGGCATAGGTACACATCCAGTAATTCATGGTGGCAATCGCCGGCAGAAACTTGTCACGCAAATTCACCTTGGCACCGGTGGTCGGATCGTTGCAGGTACTCAGCACGTTATCCGCGTTGTAGCCGGGATAGTAGAGGTTGCCGACAATCTTCAATTTTGTTCCCGAGTATGCGTTCGCGTTGATGAAATTCATTGCGTTCGCCACATTGGTCTTGCAATTGCTGACTGCCGTGGTCAGTACATTGTAGTTGCATGTGCCGGTTTGCCCCTTGAAACTGGTGCGTGCCTGTAGACCATCGTTGCCGCACATTTCGAAAGTGACGACGCGTGTCGAGGCAGCCTGCATATAGGATTTTTCCGCCACGATTTTATTATTGTAAACATCGGAAGCAACCGCTCCCGATTTTGCACGGCGTACATTCTCGACATCCGAATTCCACAATGCCGCCAGGTATTCGGATTCAACCGTGGTCCCTGCATATTTGGCAGCGTTGGAGGTAGAGCCGTTGTATCCGGCATAAATCGAATCGCCGTAAGCGACCACACGGTATTTCGCCGTCGTGCCGGAGCGATCAATGGTCCATGAAACATTCTGGTTCAAGGTACTGGCCAAGGTCGGTGAACCGATAGCGAGCAATACAGCAGTTGGAATTAACGCACGAACGAACTTGCCGAAACGGATAGTCATTACTAGCTTCCTTATATTTTTTTAGGTGTGTACGAGCAAAAGCCGAGGGGCTTCGGACTAACGATAACGACAACCTTGAACGGCAATAACCGATGTGCTGGCCTCCCCTTGCCGACCCGTACCATACCGTTTGGTATTGGCAGCGGTCAACAGATTTGTGATGCAATTCGCAAACAAAAAATACTTGTGCAGTGCGTCATCATGCTGCATCAGCTTATGTGCGAATGCACATGAAAAAACTTGTGCATCGCATCATTGAAATGGACTGTGTATGCGAGAAAACCATTTGTAACGCATCGCGTGCAATGCAATGGCACTTATTGAATGCAATTGACTATTGAATTGGAAATGGGGTTGATAAGCGTACGTCCCGATATTTCTGTATCTGGCCCGACCGATGTTGCCCAACGCGGGATCGTCCGTCAGGCGCGACAGATATAGAAAGTGACGAAACAGTGCCGACGTTCAAAGTTGATCATTAAAGATTGGCTGCAATTGGCAATTGGATAATCGTCTTAGCGCCTGACGAGCGCCCTCACGAAAAGGGGATTTGAAAACTCCGGATTCCCATATCGGCCCGGTTGATCACTACCCGATAGTCGGCCAACTATTTATTTGCCTGTGTGCTTGAGTGTGCTGTCGCACTGAAATTTCAATATTCCAACCGCAAACTTGGAACGGTGACTAATATCGAATTCATGGCACTAGCCAGAGATGGCGACTTTATGCGAGTCATGATTTCCCGCAATCGAAACTCCTGCATGACGGTGAGTGCCGTCCTGATCTGCGACAACGAGGCACTTGGGCTCACTGCCTATAATCATCTTAGAGACAACACTGGCAATGTCCTTGAATTCAAGGATGTCATGGCGGCCGAGAAGACAATCCGCGCCTATGGTTATAGCGGTCAGATAAGCCCGACCGATTACGGTAGAAATGTGATTAAGGCTCACCCGGCATTCCAATAACAGGAAGCTCGGGTTGACGCAGAAGCAATCGATTAGCGCGAAACAATAGCATAGAAATAAAACTGGCTCGGTCGCCTAATTAATCTCGACCGGAACAAGAATTTCATTTCTGCGCATGAACCACGGTTTGAAGGGAGGATCATAGCGCGCCCAACTGGTCTCACCCTTGACCTTCCAGTTGTTCTTCCGAATCCAGCCTTCAAGCAGCGACTTGTGTTCCAGATAACGCTTCTCGCTCCATAGCCCGGTATATCGGATGGTTGCAATGCGCCTGGCCGGTATCTGGCGAAGAATAATGTCGGCATCGTCAGGCTTGGGCAGTGTCGCCATGGTGTAGTTGGCAGGCATCATGAAACTTACCGCCCATTTATTTCCGACACCTCGCTGCCCAACCGGTGCGGTCATCGGAATTTTTTCAGACGCCGGTGCCTGCGATACCGGCGCGGTCATGGCAACTTTCGTGCGTGTAGTATTTTTCCCAGAAATATAGCCGAATAGCGTGCGGAACGCCTTGTTGGAGGCATCTTCGATACTTCCATCCACCACGACTTCGGCAAGAATATGCGTCTGATAATCGCGAAGCTCGAAAGCATCCTCTTTTTTCACGACGCTGTATTTTGCTTCTTCTGTTGCCATGGCGGCTGTCGCTCCAAGCAGGATTAATGCCAATACAAAAACCGCTGTGCTTACTCTGTTCATGGCTACAACCTGATTATTTAGCTTAACATCGTGACTTAAGCAATGTGAATCAAGCGCGAAGCATGATGTCATTTGGTGCAGTTCACCTTCTTGGAATGGCCCGTTCAAAACAGGGGCCTACTCAATGTGTAATCAAACTCGCTCTATTTTTGAATGTACATTTAGGCGACATGCTTACAATGATCGAGAGTAATTTTATCACTCTCAATAAGTGGCAACATCGTCGCAGGGCGAAACCGTGCTGCGTCGATATTACTTTTGCATCCTGCCATGGGCGTTGTCCACTCGGAGAACCCTAGATAAGCGGCGGATCCGACTCACGGTCAAAGTGACGATGAAGCGCAAGCTGCTCGATGAACTGCTTATTTGTATTTGTATTCACAGTGGAGGCAATGACAAGACCTTGACGACCGTCGAGCTGGTCCGCCAAGCCAATAGATTTCAAGATGTCACTCGCATTTCCTGCCAACAAGATGGTCTTGCAATGACGGTATTGGTCTTTGATAAATTCGATCGCTCGACCATCGCCGGCGAACGTTTCAATGAACCCGGCATCTCCGGAGGAAAACACCATAGCGTCAAATGTGACGGACGGTTCGGTTTCCAGGGATGCCACCGCTTCAATGAAAGAACCATCGTCTGCCTTAAACGTACCAATTCTTGGGCCCAACAGTCGCGGGTTAGCGCCGGCCTCACGCAATGCCGCGAAAACACTATTGGCTTGCTTGGCATCCACACCATCGGCTACCCAGATCGCCACGCGGCGGGCTTGCACGCCGACCGAGCCGGGCAAGGCAAATATGGATAGTGGTCGAGACTCGTCAACTTCCTGCGCCGGTGCTTGAGCTAGAACCGGTGGCATCACCGGAGGTAATTCCATGCCCAAATCATCCGCAACGACAAGGGCAAGATTTTCCGATACGTTGCGCAGCATCGATACCACCCGCGAGCGAATCGCAGGCACGGTTACCTTGCTGAGTTCGAAACGATACGCCGCCTCGATATGCTTCTGCTCAGTCGGCGTCTGGCTGTGGAAAAACAAACGCGCCTGGTTGAAATGTTCGGCAAATTTTTCCGGTTTGCCACGCACTTCGTCAGCTTCGATGATTTCGGGAAAGGATACATAACCGGCAGCACCGGCCTGGAACGGGCATCCGCCGCCCAATGAATTGGGCTCATACGATACTCGTCCGCGCGGGATTGCTTGACGATGCATTCCGTCACGTTGGTTGTTATGAACCGGTGCGATTGGTGCGTTGATCGGAATTTCGTGGAAGTTAGGCCCACCCAAACGCGATATCTGAGTATCGACATACGAATGGATACGACCAGCCAACAAGGGGTCATTTGAAAAATCGATACCGGGAACAACATGCGCAGTGCAGAAGGCGACCTGCTCGGTTTCGGCGAAAAAATTATCGGGATTACGGTTTAATACCATGCGACCAAGCGGCGTGATTGGAACGAGCTCTTCCGGAATCAATTTCGTGGCATCGAGCACGTCAAAACTAAAACCTTCCGCTTGCTCCTCGGTAAATAGTTGGACACCCAGTTCCCACTCGGGGAATGCGCCGGCTTCAATCGCATCCCACAGGTCGCGACGATGGAAATCCGGATCACATCCCGAGACCTTGACAGCCTCATCCCACAGCATGGAATGGGTACCTTGCTTCGGAGTCCAATGGAATTTAACGAAGCTAGAATCTCCTTCGGCAGTCACAAATCGGAATGTATGGACGCCGAATCCTTGCATCATGCGATAGCTGCGCGGGAGGGCGCGATCGGACATGAGCCACATCAACATGTGAGTAGATTCTGGCATCAGGGAGACAAAATCCCAGAAGGTATCGTGTGCCGATGCTGCTTGCGGCATCCCGTTATGGGGTTCTGGTTTTACCGCATGCACAAGATCGGGAAATTTCATCGCGTCCTGGATAAAGAACACCGGCATGTTGTTACCCACCAGATCCCAGTTGCCTTCGTCGGTGTAAAACTTGACAGCAAAGCCGCGCACGTCGCGAGCAGTGTCTTTGGATCCGCGCTCGCCTGCGACGGTCGAAAAGCGAACAAAGACCGGCGAGCGTTTACCCTTTTCTGCTAACAGCGATGCACAGGTGATATTCGCAAACGAGGCATACGATTCAAAGAAACCGTGCGCGGCAGACCCGCGCGCGTGGACGATTCGTTCCGGAATTCTTTCATGATCGAAGTGGGTAATTTTTTCGCGAAGGATGAAATCTTTCAGTAAAGCCGGGCCGCGCAGCCCGGCCTTGAGTGATGATTGATTGTCGGCGACCGGAACTCCTTGATTGGTGGTCAGGCGTTGCCCGGATGAATCCGTCCGAACGCGACTAAGGGATTCACTCGCCGGACTTGCACCCAACGACGGTGGTTGCCCGGTTTTATCGTTGACGATATTTTCGGTCAGGGTGCTACCGGTCACGATCGGCGATGGCGGCTCAATTTGCGTGCCTTCATCAGGATTGAGCGCGTTATCGGAGCTATATTCGCCGGCCTTTTCTTCATTGGCAGGCAATGCGGCTGCGGTGGAATCGGTTTCTGCCAGTTGGCGATCAATCAGCTCCAGGTTCGGCGACTGTTTTGCAATGGGGCGTTTGGAAGTAGCCATAAAATGCTCCAGGCCGGGAGCGATGCTCGCGGCCGTATCGAAAAGGATTACAGGGGAATGGCCGAAATTACCTTGGCGATATCGGCCAGCTGCTCTTGAGTGGATTAAGATTAATCAGCGGCTGGCAGACCACCGGCAATACGTCCGGATTCGGCTTTGGCTTCTGCTATAACCTGCAACCCTTCTGCAGAGGATTTCCATTGCTCGTACTGCTCGTTAAACTGCGACAGTTCATCGGATGAAAACTTTTTTTGGCCATTTTGAAAATCTTCTTTTCTTCTTCGTCCGCATGATGATCAATCAACTCGCCAAACACTTTTACCCGCCCGGCAAATTGCGGGGTGGCAAATTCGGCGGATTTCACACGCGGAATCGCTGTTTCTTCAACAGCAGTGTGCTCGCAGATGGCTTCAGCATGGGTCTTCAGGCCATCGCGATCGGCGCGAGCGTTGAATGCAGGATAAAAAACCGCTTCTTCCCATTTCGCATGCGGCAACAAGCTCTTCTCAATCTTGTTTAGAAACTCCTTAGGCGACTTTTCCGCTCTGTCGGTGTTTTTCTCCATTTGCGAAAATAGATCTCGCAACGCGCTATGTTCGGTCGAAAGTGTTTTGAGAATATTACGAGAGGCCATGATGGGGGGTCCTTTAGGTAGGCAAGCTATGCGGATTTAGGCTGTGAAACGGAAATGACATTTGCAAGAGTGAGGCAAATGAAGTTCATTTCCGCTCAATTCCATCAACGGTATAAGCGTCCGCGATGGAGGCAAGCAACCAACATCATTCCCGCCTTCAATATCAATACATGTTGTTATGGAGTGTCAAAAAACACTCTCATTACGACCATAAAATATTGTCGGGCTTCCGTCTGTGCCATGCAGCACATAGGGCGCGGATGATGACGGGGCTTTGTTCGCTTCGCCAAGAATCTTTGCAAAGCGAAAACACAGCGTTGGTCGGGCCCATGCCCGACAATTGCTCATCGCAATCCGTCAAAAACTTCGGGCCAGTGCTGACTTATCGTATTACTTCACTTTGTAGCCTGCAGTGACTTCTTTCTTGTGTGCTGCGAAGGCGGCGAGAACTTGTCCTTTCTCGCGAGCGGGCACTTTGGCAAAATCGAGACTGCGCCCCAGTTCGGCAGCGACCTCGTCGAATTCTGCCGGCGAGATTTTGAGATTACGATGTGCAGCCTCGAGACCCAAATGCGTTTTGCCCGGTTTTGTTGCCGAGTACTTGAAGGGTCCACCTGTGATCTCGCAAACCCATAGTGTCCGCATGAACTTCAGGCCCGGCAATCTGCCCAGATTATTCGTATGCCACTCCATGAGCGCCGGATTCTTCGAGTTCTTTCCGACGATAGGGTTCTGCACGATGGTATCGCTAAAATGGTCAACCACCGCGGCAATCGCATAGACGCCGCCGAGTCGTTCATACAGACTTTTCTCCTTATCCTTTTCCTTAGGAGCGGCTTGGAGAGGAAGTGCCAGTACAACGACCAATAGAGAAAGTATTGCAATCAGGAACTTCTTCATAAAATACCCCAAATGTAAATCGCTGTCGTCACTCTGACGTCACCCGAAGCTAACGGATATGACGACTAGCTATCTGTTCGAAAGCCAACATAGGCTGAGATCCAGCAACCGGCTTTTAACGAGAGATATCGCAATACAAACTTTGCTGACTTTTCACGTACTTTTATTGGATACACGCCGTGCGATGCCGAACAGACATGGAATGCTTGCAAGCCCAAGCTCTCCATTCGATCAATCGATCGAATGGAGAAACTGATGAATAATCTGAATAGCGGCAATTCAAGCAAAACCAATGGTTATAACGAAAGCAACATGAAGCATGGCCCTGGTCCCGACCTGATGGGTTCGAGCTCGATCAATGGCAATGATGTTTATAACCAGCAAGACGAATCTCTGGGCGACATCAAGGAAATCATGTTGGACATGCATACCGGTCGCGTCAGTTATGCCGTGTTGTCATTCGGCGGTTTTCTCGGCATGGGCGACAAATTGTTTGCCGTGCCATGGAGCGCATTGAAACTCGACACTATCAATAGACGATTTATATTGAATGTCGAAAAAACCCGGCTCGAAAGTGCACCCGGCTTCGACAAGGACAAATGGCCCGATATGGCCGACCCAACCTGGGCACACAGTATTCACGCCTATTACGGCACCAAGCCCTATTTGACCGAATAACAATAGCGATTTGAAGCAAGTTCGTATCTGGGTAGATTCCGCCACGCGGATCTACCCATTTTTATGTGTACGCAGGCGCACAGACTGTATCTCCCCAAAGTCTTACTTTCGAATACATGATTTGTATCCGGCCCTGAAATGAACAATCCTTCCACTGCTGACCAGCACAGTCCACAGCAAAATTCCTTACTTGCTGCACTGTCCGCCGCCGAGTGTAAACGGCTTGCCAAGGACCTTGAATTGGTTCCGTTGGCCTTGGGCCAAGTGTTATACGAGTCCGGCGAAACCATGAGCCACGCCTATTTCCCGATTGACTGCGTCGTTTCCATTCTTTACGTCATGAAAAACGGCGAGTCGGCGGAAATTGCCATCGTGGGCAATGACGGCATGCTCGGCATTGCAATTTTCATGGGCGGAGAATCCACCATGAGCCGCGCGATCGTACAAAACGCCGGTTTTGCCTATCGTCTCAAGGCGCAGGTACTTAAGGATGAATTCGCCAGTCGTGGGGCACTCAACCGTTTGCTGTTGATGTTTGCCTCCTCATTGATGACGCAAATGGTGCAAACCGCCGCCTGCAATCGCCATCATTCCATCGACCAGCAATTGTGCCGCTGGATGCTATTAAGTCTGGACCGGTTGCCTTCCAGCCGCATCAGCATGACCGAAAAACTCATTGGCAACATGCTGGGAATCGACCGCACCGTGGTGACCAAAGCCACCGGTGTATTGAAGAAGGCAGAGTTGATTCACTATAACGATGGCGAGATCACCGTACTCGATCGGGCCGGCATCGAAAAACGCTCTTGCGAATGTTACGGCGTGGTCAAAAGGGAAAGTGACCGACTCCTCCCCGTGTCCGTCGAATAAGCCCGGAACAAGGATGCGCGTGTCGCGCACCTTCCCGGAATAATCACACAAAGCCACCAACCCACGGGATGTCGTCATTTGTCATCACGCAACAATCCAGCCTGGGTTAAATGTGCGCATAGCCGCTCCGTATCAAGCGGGTGCGGCTTTTACGTTCGCCCTTATGTTTTCTTGGCGGCTTTCTTTGCGCTGCCTTTCTTCGATTCTTTTGGCCGCCCGGTCTTCAGGCTAGGGATCACGTCGAGAGCTGCTGCGAATCCTGCGTCCGACATTTTGCTCAGCATGGCAACTCCTGCCCGCAAAATCTCGCTCTTCTTCGCTGGTAATCCCAGGCGTGCGCTACGCAGCTTTAAATCACTTAGCGCGAGGTATTCATTCTTGGGCATCGCAAAACTGTCACGCACAAGTTTTACTTTCTGTTTAACCGGGGCTGCCACTGCAGCGCTAACTTCCTTGGCTGCCGGGGAAGCGGAAGACTCCGGCGTTGATGTGCTGGCTACTTTTTTTGCCGGCGCCATTTTTGACACTTTGGCTTTGACAGACTTTGGCTTTGGTTTGGAAACGGACTTGCGCGTGGCCATTGGATCCTCCTGAATAAACGGTATAAACAGTATATGTCGTTTATTCGCCGCGCGGCAGTTGGAGTCACCAGAACTCACAGATTCATTAAACTGAAACAAAACTGTCGTATTTTTCGCTAAGCCTAAATGGAGAGCCCACGTGGATATTTCAATTATCGCAGGC
Organism: Arenimonas sp.; assembly: GCA_043753545.1. Taxonomy (GTDB): domain Bacteria; phylum Pseudomonadota; class Gammaproteobacteria; order Xanthomonadales; family Xanthomonadaceae; genus Arenimonas. The sequence goes on along the minus strand of JAYUWO010000108.1, from coordinate 3,473 downwards.
ATTATTTTCGCTATCGGGCTTGTCGCGTTCGCACTGATTTACTCGCGTAGCAATGTGAACCATCGCGCGCGCCAGGCGAACAACGATGGCACTGCTTCCTCTACGTCTTCGGATAGTTCGTCCACTCATGATTCTGGATCATATTCAGACGCCAATTGTGCTGAAGGGTCTTCGTCATGTGACGGCGGTGGAGATGGCGGTGGTGGCGACTAGTTTTGCCACATTAAAGTTCGCAGGCCTGCCCTGACCGCGCTTACATCATCTGCATCAACACCATCAATAAAATGCCGCTACGCCAACTGCAATCAATACAACAACCAGTGAAATACCCGAAAAAATTTTTGCCCGCCGCGCTACCGAGAATGCATCCTTAGTCTGAGGCGTCGGCGTGAATTGCGTCTCCGATACAGCAAATTCGGACCCTTGCAACAGCAGGTTTACCATGTCGGCCAGCACTTTGGGATTGAAGGTATAGGGATCGAAGCTGCGCAGTCCGTGACTGGCAAGCAGTTCCCGAACGGCACTGGCATTGGGAACGAATTTCATCGACCAGCGGGAAAAAGAAAGCTGGTTGATGACGTTACGGCTCAGCACTTTCAGATCGCTATGCCGCGGATCCTGATGCAGTCGTGCATAAAGCGCATCCACCGCATCGGTCGGACCCTCGAGACACTGAAAGAAGCAGCCATCGGCAAAGTACAAGGCACCCACCAGTCCATTGGCCGGATTATTCTTGCGCGATTGCATCAGTATTCTTGCCATGTCCGCATTCACGGTGGCATTGTCGACACCCGCCACGAAATTGGCACGGCTGGCATAGACCAGCCGAAGCCAGTTGGATGGATTTGTCATGCTTGCTCCGCAGCGTCGCTTGGCGACGTTCGATTTGCCCGGAATTGGACGGCTAGAGCTTACTTAGGCACCCGTGTAGGCGGTGTCGTTTCAGAAAAAATCGACAACTGTGGAATGGTATGCCTGGTTGCGACAGGAACCTGTCTGGATAGGCGAGCGTTAAAAAAGACGGGCATCACGTGCATCTTGTTTCGGTCGAATCCAAGCCGCTAAGCTACCAATAATCAGATACAAAAAAAGGGGAGCCAAGCTTCCCTTTTTTTAAAATCATAAAGCTTGGTACTTATTTCAGGCTGACATCATCCACCAGGAAGGATGTGGCAACGGTGGAACCTTCAACACCTACAAAGTAGATCTGTACCGTCTGTCCTTTGTAAGCACTCAGATCAAAGCTGCGTTGCACATACGTTGTCCCTTTGTCGAGATTTGAGTAGGTTTTCAGCGTGCTCAATACTGTGCCGCTTGCGTTGCGTACTTGCACCTTCAATGTATCGAAGGCCGATGTCGTCGTGGTTTCGCTGCTGACGACTTTTAGCCAGAAACTTAACGTTGCCGTGCTGGCTGCCGAGGGAATGCTGACGGTTTGCACCACGGTATCGGTGTGAGCTGCACCGTAACCGTTCATCCAGGCTTTCCAGCTGCCGGTGCGCGCTACTTGCCCGGTACCGTTATCGATGACGCCGCTGCTTGCTGTCCATACCGAATTGCCTGATTCAAAACCACCGTTTCCGATCAGTTCGGTGGTGGTGCTGGCCGGTGTATACGTGAGTGTCAGGGTGTAAGGATTGGTGGTGCTTGAACCCGAATACGAGATCACTTTTGCATAGACCGTGGCCGCACTCGCACCATTGGTATACGTCAGTGTTTCGGTACTCGTATTGCCAGCCGAAGATTTCAGTGCGACATCGCTGGCATTAACCAAAGCCAAGTCATAATCCGTTGTGCTTGGGCCCACCATGTCAATTTTCACCGTTTCGCCAGCCGCCAATGACAATGCGAAAAAATCTTTGTCAGTGGTATTGCCCATGGTGCCGACGATGGTGTTGTAGCTGCGAGCTACCGGGTTTGCACCCGCCACCGAACCGTTGGATTCAGTTTCATTGAACTGTGTTGACGTGGGATTATTGACGGTGAAATTCACCACACTGGACGTCGTTGAATTACCGGCGGCATCGAAGGCTTTTGCCGTTAATGCATGGCTTCCATTCGTCAATGTCGTCGAATTCAATGCGAGTGAATACGGACTTGCTGCATCGGAACCTTTCAATACACCGTCAACATAAAACTCGACATTGGTCACGCCGACATTGTCACTGGCCGTTGCCGACAATGTAATGGTACCGCTGCTTCCGGTTTGAGAAGCCGACACCGTCGGAGCCGTTGTATCGGCTACCGTGTTGTTCACGCTAAATGCGAACGCCGTTGATGTGGTGCTATTGCCAGCAGCATCAAATGCTTTCGCCGTCAGACTATGCGAGCCATTTGTCAGTGTGGTGGAATTCAAAGCCAAAGAATATGGCGAAGTGGCATCGGAACCTTTCAATACACCATCGACATAAAACTCGACATTGGTCACGCCGACATTGTCACTGGCCGTTGCCGATAACGTGATCGTGCCACTGGTGCCGGATTCTGATGCCGACACTGTCGGTGCGGTGGTATCGCCAGAACCTGCGCCTTGATTGATCCAGATCGGAGCCGACCAGAGACGATCGCCGTCAGCTTCCGTCACTACGCTGTAATAGAAATGCGCACCGGTGCTTGGCGTAATCGTCGTTGAGCCTGCACCCTCAAACAATTGCGTCACCGTGCCATTGCGGCCGGGAACACCTTCGAAAAATTGCACCCGCGATGCTGTTCCACCCACCGCGCTGGCGTAGTTCGCGGTTAATGTCAGACTGCCACTATTGCTGATGGTTTGGCCCATCACCTGGCCATTGGCCGTCAACACCAGTTGTGCGTTTTTGTCCTCCGATGCAAAGGTGCGACGTGCTTTCAGTGCGTCAATGAAGTTGGCCTGATTCAAGGCCACGCTATTGGGCAACAAGACGCCAGTGCGATTACGGAAGCTCAAGCCCCAATTGGCACAATGGTTATCTTGATTGGTTGTGGGTGCGACTTTATAGCCGCGCTCTAGCAAGGTATTCCAGGCGCCGACAAAGGAACTCCGTCCGGTTTCGGTTTCCGTGGTGTTGGTCGAAAATGCCGAGCTATTCAATATTTCTGTCAGCACCATCACTTCAGCACCGTTGGCGTCGTAGCCCATTCCAGTACCGCCGACAATAAACTGGCTGCTGGAAGGATGATTGAATTGGCCTATCCAGCCACGCTGCTTCATCACCGAATACAAATCGGCATAGTTGGACTTGATGGTCGCAACACTGCCGATCAACTGGCCGCTGGCGTTATATTCCCAGCTCGGCAAGGCATCGGGATTAATAATATTGAGATGGCCGCCGTTGCTGATCACGCCCCACTCGTTACCGTAAAGCGCCAAGAAATCTGGATGTGCAGTGTTGTAGGTATTTGCGGCAGAAATCCCCGAGGCAAATAGATTATTGGCCGTCGTTGGGCTGGCCGCCGTGTTGGTGCCGGTCGAGCCGTCGTACATATGGTTATGT
>JAYUWO010000107.1:0-5149 GCA_043753545.1 Arenimonas sp. | reverse complement strand
ATCCATTTGCCAATAATTTTATTTGGCTTTCTGGCTGCCGGGACCGATGTGCTTATCGAGGAAGCCCAGCAAGCGCTGGTAAAAATCCATCCGGTTTTTCAATAGGAAGTTACCGTGGCCTTCGCCTTCGTAAATCACCATTTCAGATTGCTTGCCGGCTTTCAATAGGGCTTCGTGCATTAACTCGGTATGTACCGGAGCTGCCCGGAAGTCTTCGCGACCGGCTGCCAGATAAACCGGCGCCTTGATTCTATGGGCTAATTTATTAGGCGAGGATGCATCGAGATCCTTGTGTCCCAATGCCTCGTCAAGGAAATTTTCGCCAGACTTGGTGTCCGGAATATCGCCGGTGTGGTACATGGCATTCATATCGTAAACACCCACGTTACCGAAGGCGCAGCGATATAGATCGGGTTCTTTCGCTACCGCCATGATCGACGAATAACCGCCATAGCTTGCACCGTACATACAGATACGATTCGGATTGGCGATACCTTCCTTGATTGCCCACAAGGTGGCATCGGTCAGGTCGTCCTGCATGGTGCCGCCCCATTGTTTATAGCCGAGGTGCGTGAATTTCCTGCCATAACCACCCGAACCGCGGAAGTTGATTTGCAGCACTGCATAGCCATTGGCGGCAAGAATCTGGACATCGCCGTTGTAGCCCCACTCATCCTTCGGACCAAACGGGCCACCGTGCGGATTCACCACCAAAGGCAAATTCTTTCCGTTACTGCCAACAGGCAAAGTAATGAAACCTTCAAGCGGCGTTCCGTCACGGGCAATCATGTAAATCGGCTTCATGTTCGCCAGCACTTCCGGCTTAAACCAGGAATTCCTGCTGACCAGATAGCTTAATTTCTTGCTCGCACGTTCATAGAGATAGAAATCACCGGGAACGTTATCTGCAAAGCCAACGATAATCGCCATCGAGCCGTCTTGCGTAAAAGATGTAGGCGAGATGACTTGTGATTTCAAACTCGCTTGAAGACCGGCATGCAGCTTTGCAAATTCATTTTCGGGATTGATGTACTCGAAACGCGGCTTGCCGTCGTCGTACTGGATTCCATAAAGGGACCCGTCAATCGGCGATCGCAGATAATCCGCTGGATCGACGGTGTTGTCGCGGGCAACCAGCGTTCTTTCTTTTGTTACGGTATTGAAGGCATACACACCATCGGGACCATCGCTTTCTTCCGACTGCAGGTAGGCAGTTTTGCCATCTGCACTGAATCCGACAGCACTGACAACCTTGTCGGTGACCGCTTCGTCGTTGATCAGTTCCCACTCGGCATCGGCACCATCGCGATAATAGGTTTTCACGCGGCGATCGCTATTGGCTCCGGACGAAAAACGAACAACGCCTTGCGGATCTGTCACAAAAGAAGCGCTGCGAATCGGTGCACGAGCAATCGTCGTTCTGGCACCGGTTTTCACATTCATCTTTTGTACCTGATTGAAACCACCCGGCTGGAAAAGCGAAATAACGACATTGTCGTCGTCGTTGCGCAGGGTGCTGATGATGCTGGCACCCATCAGGCGATTGCCCTTGCCGGTAGATCGGACACCTACCAGTGCAGCACCCTGGCCGGTACCATCGGCGTTGACGCCGAACAATTCACCGGTACCCTGTGGCTGGCTTAACTCACCTGATTTTTCGCCGACGGAAAACAGGATACGGGTTGGATTTACCCAGTTAAATTCACCAATATAGGTTTTGCTTGGCAATACTACCTTGCCACTCACTTGCATATTACTGCGGCGCAAGATGACTAGCGCCGAGCGATCTTCCTGGGGAATCGTCGCAGCAATAAACTCGCCTGTCGGCGATATTCTCATGGTGCCGAAAAGATCACGCTTGAGAAATTGCTCCAGCGGGATGGGGGCTTTCGTTTCGGCGTGTGAATTCATTGATCCCAATGAGATCAAAGATATTGCCGACAACATTAAAAACTTTTTCATTTAAGCCTCGGTTGAAGTGTGGGTATTGGCAAGGGGTATAAAACAATTGTGTCACACAGTAGACAGTATTTGCCGAGAAACCACATGATGCAAAAGTAATGGACGACAAAAACCATTCGAAGCAAAACGGCTCCATACGGAGCCGTTTTGAATAATAAGGCGGCACAAAACGCTATTTAGCGCTCGGACTACCCGGGCCGATATTCGCATCCAGAAATACAAGAATCCTGTTAGCAAGATCAATGCGATTTTTCATCAAATAATTGCCGTGGCCTTCTTTCTCGTAAACCACCAATTCGACAGGCTTGCCCAGCGCCTTGAGGGCATCATTCATTTTGCGTGAATGCACCAGCGGCGCAACATCGTCTTCGTCACCGGCCGCCAGGAGCACAGGGACCTTTATTTTTTCGGCCTGGGTATAGGGTGAATTCGCAGCCGTCGCCACGTTTTCGAAATACCTGTCCATGATGTTCTTGCCATATTGTGAGTTGGAGGCACCGTCCGTATAGACTCTTGGTAAATCATAAACGCCAATATTACCGATGGCGCACGCATACAAATCCGGTTCCTTCGCAACTCCGACCAGCGCCGCGTAAGCGCCATAACTGGCACCGTAGATACAAATGCGTTTCGGGTTCGCAATACCGCCTGCGACTGCCCATTTAGTGGCATCGGTCAAATCGTCCTGCATCGCTCCGCCCCACTGCCCGTAGCCACTGGCTGTGAAGTTTCTGCCGTAGTTGCCCGAGCCCCTGAAATTTACCTGCAACACTGCATATCCACGATTGGCCAGCAACTGGATTTCCGGATCGTATCCCCATTCGTCATACTCATCGAAAGGGCCACCGTGGGGAAAAATCACTAAAGGCAGGTTTTTACCATTTGTGCCTTTCGGTACTGTCAATAAACCATGCAAAATGGTGTTATCTCTTGCTTTCAAGCTAACAGGCGTGGTTGAAGACATCTGCTCTGGATCGATTTTTGTCGATCTCGATGCCACATACGACGCTTGCTTTGTCTTGAAGTCATATAGGTAGAAATCACCGAGATTGGTATCGGAATATACATAGTACAAACCTAGTGCCCCGTCTTTGGTAAAAGAAGTTGGCACAACGGATGCAGTTGGGAAGCTTGCTTGCAGACCTTTCAAAGCCGTTGCGTAAGGGCTCGCTGGAACCACGTAGCGTATTTTCGGCTTTCCATCGAGATAACGGAATGCATAGACACTACTATCCAGTGGCGACAGTAATGCACTATCGGGGTCGACGTTGTCGTCCTTGAATAGCAATTTACGTTGCTTGGTCTTGCTGTCATATGCGTAAATCGCATCCGCACCGGATGACTCTTCTATCTTCAAATAGGCAATATCCGACTCGCTCGAGTACCCCATCGGAATCATATTGACCTTTGTGGCATTCTGGTCATTAAAAATTTCCCAGTCCAGCCGCTCGGCGTCGCGGTAGTACATCACTGTTCCAAGGTCTTCACGCGAACTGGATGCAAACCGGACCACGCCTTTGTTGTCACTGTAAAAACTGGCATTCTTTCCTGGAGCCCGTGTTGCAACATCGGTCAGCGTTCCCGCATACACATGCAGCTTGTTAACCTGATATTGCTGTTTATCCATATTGTAGATTTGGACCAATATCCGGTCGTCATCGTCCGGCAAGGTGTCCAGCACGCCAGTCACCTGAAATTTGGTAAAGTTCGAGCTCCGATCGTCTTTATAGGTGTCAATTCGACCTTGTTTGGAACCATCGGCATTGGTGCCGTAAATGCCGTCTACCGAAACGGGGGTGCTCAATCGTCCCAGTTTTTTTCCGGCAGTAAAAATCAATCGTTCCGGGTTTACCTACTGAAACTAGTCAACATGCGCCTTGGCTTCAAGCACTACCTTGCCAGTGACTTGCATGTCGGCACGTCGGAATATCACCAAGGCCGTTCGATTTTCGGTTGGTATCTGGGCGGCAAGATATTCACCCGTTGGAGAAATCTTGATCTCGTTGAACTGGTTCAACGCAAAAAAGGTTTCGACAGAAACCTTTGGTGGAGCTTCTGCAACAACGGTACTGGAAAGAAAAGCTGCCAGTAAAACGGCAAGCACTTGTCGAAAATTCATTGGATTAGGCACACAGGGAAAAAGTGCGCGTATTGTCGCAAAATTACTGGATTCCTGCAGTTTCTTACACCATTTCTGCCAAAACCTGGTTCAGTCCAAGTCGCCAATCGGGCAATTGCAAGCGAAAATCCCGGGAAAACTGGCTGCAATCCAAACGTGAATACATCGGTCGTTTGGCCTTGGTCGGGTACTCGTGGCTCGGTATACCGACTAAACGCGGGGCTTTCTCAAGTATTCCCGACGCAAGTGCTTCCTGATAGATCGATTGGGCGAATTGATGCCAGCTGCATTCGCCGTCTGCGGCGACATGCCAGGTACCACTGGCATCGAAATGCTTGCTGACGGCCAATGCCGTCGCAGCCGCCAGCCAGCGAGCCGGCGTCGGCGAGCCGACCTGGTCGTTGACGATTCTCAACTCATCTCGTTCTTTTGCCAGTTTTAATGCAGTTCTAAGGAAATTCTGCCCGCGTGCCGCGTATAGCCAGGCCGTGCGAAAAATAAAATGCGAACAAGCTGCATCGCGTATTGCGAGCTCGCCGGCCAATTTTGTTTTTCCATACACGCTCGCCGGAGCCGTAGCATCGTCTTCCCGAATCGGCCTGAGTAATGTTCCGCTAAAAACATAATCGGTCGAGTAATGTATCAATTTACTATTGTGCGTTTTGCAGGCTTGCGCGAGTTCGGACACGGCATCGGCATTGACGCGTTGAGACAATGCGGGCTCATCTTCGGCTCGATCGACTTGCGTATGCGCAACAGCATTCAAAACAATATCAGGCTTGTTAACCTGCACCAGCTTCGCCAGGTCGCCTGCTTTCTCGAAATCTATCCTGGTGCAGGATTTTCCGCCCGGCAGCAAACCGCTATAGGTGCAAGCATTGATTTCACCGAGCGGCGCGAAGGCACGGTGCAGCTCGAATCCCACTTGCCCATCGGCACCCAGCAGTAAAATTTTCATCGGTCTGCTCTCGGCAATTTGTCGAGCGGAATATCACATAAAAACGGTGACTTGGCATCCTTGTTCGATAACACGGGGTTGCTTACTGGCCAATCAATCGCCAGTTCAGC
>JAYUWO010000106.1:0-15558 GCA_043753545.1 Arenimonas sp. | reverse complement strand
AGGCAGATCAATGAGCGCAGATTGCCGGCGATCACGGACGCACGACCGGCCAATTCCGGATCGAGACGGAGATCGTTGATCACGACCGCACTTTTATTGCTCAGTGCACGTTGTACGGCACCGGCGCTGCCGCGAAATTCGCGGTTCCGTAAATTCGAAGGATCGATGCCCTGACTGGCCGCGACTGTAAGCGAAGTCGGTGAGGCTTTATCGGCAAGCAATAGAAATCCGCGATCGCAATCGGTCAGTTCCAGGGTTGCACGTACAGTTTCCTGTAATAAATCCGGCAAATCGGTTTTCTGCAGGACTTTATCCAGCAGGATCAGGGAGTTTGCACGCCTTACCTCGATGCGACGTTCGTATTGTTCTGCCGCCTCGCTGGTTAGCAGATTGAATTCGCAAAGGATGTCGCCCACCCGCAGCCAGTTTCGATCTTTGATTGCCGTGGCTGAAGCAATGCGAGCACCATCAACGAAGCTGCCATTCTTGCTGCCCTTGTCGTGAAGATGCCATTGCCCGTCCTGCCAAAACAGCTCGGCATGTACGCGTGAAACCGAAGGATGTTCCAGCCGGAATTCACAATCGATTCCGCGACCGATGCGGACGCGTTGCGGCTCCCGCACTAAACAGGCGGCAGCGGCTTCGTCAGGCAGGTAAGCAGTCAGGCGCGCAGGCATGGCGGAATCTTAGCACCGCCATTGCCGATGAAGCATGATCTGCCGCGCGAAATCAGTTTCCGAAATCGCGCAGGTAACCGATGCTGAAGCCCAATGTATTGGCACCCGCCAGCAACTCGCCGGCAATGTTCTGGGTGTCGCGGGTGGCGCGCCACACGTCCGGAATGAACGTGCCGGCACGTGCCGAAACCCGGGCGTTGAAACTGTCGAGTGCGGCGATGGCATCGGAATAGTTGCCGGATGCGACGGCTGCTTCTGCGAGATCGAGATAGTTACGTAGCGGGGTACGTTCGCTTACCGGCAGTGCATTAAGTTGATTGCGTAGATACGTAAACTTCGACGCGATGACCGTATTGGTCGGGCGCAAATCGGCCGTGATAATAAATTGCGACCAGCCCGGGGTGGTGCCGCGTGTACGAACACTGCCCGGCAGAACGCTTTCGGTAATATCGCGGAACTGGCCGCCCAATTGCGCCTTGAACAAACGCAGCGGTGAACCTGCGGTATAGGTCAATGCGTGGGTGTGAATTTCAATATGGGTAATGCGGCGCTGTACTAGACCGCCGGTGGTCGGTGGTTCGATCGTCACCATCACCGGGAAATTGCTTTGCAAAGCGGTCAATGAAGCGTCTGGTAAACGCGACAATAGGGTAGGGTCGCTTAAATTGACTAATTGCGCGCTGATGCCGAGGCTGGCAGCACTCAAGCCGCTTGCATCATCGAAGCTCAAAGTGACATCGGCAATCGGATTGCCCGGCGCACCGATGCGCACCGTTGCGACGTTGCCGGAAACATCGACATCGACCGGCAAGGACTGTGCTGAAGCAGCCGTGCTGAAAGCACCTAGCAGGACGAGTGCAGTCGTAAACAACGAACGCGCAAGCATGAACATTTCTTTCTCCGCTAAAGCGAGGCGCGTCCGTTGCGCAGGGTTATGAATTGCCGCTCCGATACTATCGGGAGCAGGCGGCGTTAGTAGAACCGACGTTGCCTGCCGAGTCCATAGGGGTTTTCACCCAGAGTTTATGGGGTATTCACCGGATGGAAGCAGCAACACCCCGGGAAGACTATATGCCACGGAACCGCCGTCGGCGGCCTACATCATCCCTGGAGACTGAAATCATGCATCGTTCTGCGAAATCCATCACATTTAAACTGTCGGCACTTGCTACCGGCATGGTGCTCAGCGGCATGGCACTGGCTGAAGCACAGATCAGTACCGATCTTGCCAGCAAACTCGGTACCGCTTTGCCGACCGACGAATTGGCCGTCATTGTTTCCTATGACAAGTCCGGTCCTATCAATGCCGCTGATCTGAACACGCTCAAAACGCTCGGTATTACCAAAGGCATCACCATGCGCACGCTTCCGATAGCCGGTGTGCTGGCAACGCCTTCGGAAATTCGTGCTTTGGCGAATCAGCCCAATGTGGTTTCGATTTATCCGAATCGCACGCTCAACTATTTCAATGCCGAATCGCGCCAGATTTCCGGTGCTGCCCGCGTCGTGGAAAATCAGGCTGACTTCGGTCGCTCGATACCCTACAGCGGGAAAGGTGTCGCCGTGGTGGTCAACGATTCCGGTGTCGATGGCACACATGATGATCTTAAATTCGGGACACATCTGGTGCAAAACACCACCGGTTTGACCAACTTGAACGCCGTCGATTCGATGCTGCCGATTTCGTATCTCGAAGGCGTGCCAAACACCGACATCAGCTCGGGCCATGGCACGCATTGCGCCGGCACGATAGGTGGCACCGGTGCTAAATCGAATGGCAAACTCCGCGGTGTAGCGCCTGGCGCCAGTCTGGTCGGTTATGGCTCCGGTGCCGTGATCACGATTCTCGATGCGGTCGGCGGTCTGGATTACGCAGCCACGAACCAATTCAGCTACGGCAGCCCGATTCGCGTGACCAGCAATTCATGGGGCAGCAGCGGTGCGTTCGAGCCCTTGAACCCGGTCAATATTTCGACCTATGAATTAACGAAGCGCGGCATCGTCAGTGTATTTGCGGCCGGTAATGATGGTTCCGGTGAAGACACCCACAATCCTTATGCGCAAGCACCGTGGGTCATCTCGGTCGGCGCCGGTGAAAAGAATGGTCGGCTGACGGATTTCTCGTCGCGCGGCAAGCGTTTCGAGACAGGTACTTTCACGATGCCCGATGGCACCAGCTGGACCTATTTCAACCAGCCGACGATTGTCGCTACCGGTGTTGATGTGGTTTCGACCCGTACCTTGACCGGTGCTTTGCCAGCTTTGGCAGCACAGCAGGATGCGGAAACGCTCGATCCGGCCTATCTGCCTTACTACACCCACATGAGCGGCACATCGATGGCAACGCCGCATGTCGCCGGCATCATCGCCCTGATGTTTGAAGCCAACCCTAATCTCACACCGGTGAAGGTCAAGGGCATCATCGAAGAAACCGCCAGCAACATGACCGGTCGCGATGTCTGGGAAGTCGGCAGCGGCCATATCAATGCCTACAACGCGGTCGCGATGTCGCAAGGCATTCGCACCGATTACGGTAGAACCGTCAACTCACTGCGTGCATTCAACAGTAATGCACAATTGGCCGCTGGCAGCAGTTCGCCTTTCAGTGTGTTCTTCTCGCCGGTCGGAACACCCGAGTACAAAACGTTCGAAGTCGGGCCCGATGCAGCGTTCATTTCGGCACGTGCCGTCGTGGATGCGAATACGGTGGCCCTGGTGTTGATTTCGCCTGATGGTCAACAATATGGTTCCGGCATTGCACTGCCTGTGCTTGGCGACACCGTGGTAGTGAGTGCTCCCGCCAAAGTCGGTACCTGGAAAATCACCGCACGCGGCATCGGTTCGGTGTCCGGTACAGCGCTTGATCCTGCCCGCGTAACCAATGGTTATGCAGCGCCGGGTTATATCGACGGCACCATCAGCCTGTTGAATTCGGCCGGTTACATCGGTCTGGACGACATCGGCAATCATGCTGCCAAAGGTGCAATCGAGTATGCGGTCAGTCATCGTCTGATCGATGGTTATTCCGACAAGAAATTCCGTCCGGATGCCATTCTCAACCGCAGCGAACTTGCGCTCTATTTGGTGATGGGTGCCAGTGCCCGCCAATCTTTGCCACTCAATGGCGTACCTAGCTTCAGCGATGTTTCGACTTCCAGCGCTTCCTATGCCTATGCCGAATCCGCCGTTGCCAAGGGCGCACCTTTGCGTGATTTGACGCAGAAGCATTCCGGTTTGATGGCGACGATTAATGGCAAATTCCTGCCAACCCAGGGTGTCACTCGCGTGCAACTGGCTTATTCATTGGTGCAAAGCCTGGGCCTGCAGAACGAAGCACAGTCTTACAACGGCACCTTGTCGGTCAGTTACAACGGCCAACGCCTGCCGATCGAAGATGTTGCCAGCATTCCGGCCAGCCTGCGCGGTTATGTCCAGGGCGCTTTGGATTCGGGCTTGATGCATGCGCGCTTCACGGTAACGCAGGGACCTTTCGATCCGTTGCCTACCTTGCATGCATACTTTGATCCGACACTGTCGGTAACACGTGCGGGTTACGCCGATGCGATCAGCCGCTACGCTGCGCAATATTAATTGATCCAATTTAATCTCCCCCCACTTCGGCCCGGAATTCCGGGCCGTTTTTTTTTTGCTTACCGGTCCGGCCGGGAACGCATTACCATTGGGGAAGGTAGTTCAACCATCGGATCAAAAAATGATTGCGCGCACTTTTTTCCTGCTGATGCTGACATTGTTGACGGCCTGTTCCGACAAACAATCGGCCGATACGCCATCGGTAAAAACGGAAGTCCGCTTCGATGAATTCATCGGGCACTGGGAAGTAAAAAATGCCGTGGCGGGCGATGTGGGCAATTTCGACAATACCGCGCTGATCATCGGCGAGAACGGAACTGTCGAATACAAGCATTGCAGCCGTGGCACGAACCAGGCAGCGACACAAAGCTCGGGTGAAGCTTTCTCGAATCTGGTGATCGGCGACATCGGAAACGGCGTGTTGTCATTGGCGAAACCTGCCACGCCTTATTACGCCGAAAAGAAATTCAGGATGAATCGCGAACCCTATCGGGAAGGCAGTAAGTGGTATCTCGAACTAGATGGAATCAAATTTCGCAAACTTGAAGATGGCGAAATCAGCGACTACGCATCGTGGCAATGTCCTGGCTAGGCGATCACCAATACTCACTCGAATAAAATAATTCCCTCTCGCGTCGCCTTGAGAGGGATTCGCATCATTTTTTCGGGTTCAAAAATGCAACCAGAATGCCCAGCAAGATAATAAACGGTACATCGAACAGGATTTGTTTTTGTGCCAGTTGGGTCGGAATTTCCAAAACGGCCAGATAAATCAGATATGTCGGAATTGTCATCAGACAAACGATGGCTATTCCGAAACGAAGGCCCTGCTTGAGCGTCGAGCTTCCGGCCTGGACGCCCTGGCGATAAATCCAGGTCAGCGCGAAACCGATCATCAGATGGGCCAGCAACATCCAGTGGAAGAAATTCATGCCTTCTTCGTCGGAACGGAATACGTTAGGCAGTGCCGCGTAATCGGGATGCAGCAAGATGGCATGAACGACGAAACCAAACATCAACGAAGCAACGGCCATCACGATGCCGGAAACAAAAAAGCGGATATCCATAAGTCCTCCCCAGGTTGATGGATGGCTTATCATGGGCATGAATCCGGGTCTGGTCAATTTGCTTGCCGGTGCTTGCCCGGAAGTTCATCATGTGGCCACTACCTCCACGAAGAACAAGCATGCCTGGCAGTTTTTCCCTGGACCCGAAAACCGCAATTTTGATCGCAACTTTGATGATGCTGCTAAACGGTGGCGTACTCGGGTTGATGCATCGCGAGCTGGCAGAGGATGTCCGTCCTAGTGCATTGAACTGGCGATTAGGGACATTGCTGCAAGCGTTCGCTTGCGTGCTCTTGGTTGTGCAGAATTCATTGCCGCTGGGTTTCGTTTTGCCGCTCGCCAATGGAGCTTTATTGTTGGGCTTGTTCGCTTATTTGCGGGCAGTGTGCCTATTCTGTAATCTGCCTTTTTCCATGGTGTTTTTGTGGCCTGTGATAATCGCCACAATCAGTGTTTACTGGTTCGCCGTCATCCAGCCCAATCTTGGTGTGCGTCTGGTTGTCGTGTCGTTCGCGTTGTCTATCCTGCTGATTGCCAGCGCCCGTTATCTGCAAATTTATTCAAAACGTGAAGCTTCGGTAAGTCGATCAGTATTGGCTGTTATTTTTCTGCTGGTCGGAATGTTCATGCTGTTTCGCGCGATGTATTTTCTGTTGGAGCCAACGGAAACAGGAACCATGTTGGACCGAACCTCCTGGGTAAATGAGTTGACGCCATTGGTTGTTGCGATCCTGCCGGTTATCGGCACAACGGCCTATTTGTTGATGTGCTCCGACAGACTTCGCCGACAATGGGAAGCGGCGGCCTCGACCGATTATCTGACCGGGCTGCCGAACCGCCGTACGCTGGCGCTGGCCGGTGAACGGGCGTTCCACTCTGCGCAACGGCTAAAGCAGCCAATGTCGGTGGCCGTTGTGGATGTCGATCATTTCAAGGGCGTCAATGACCGCTATGGCCACGATACCGGTGATGTTGCGCTTAAGCACATCGCTGAAATGCTGGAAAAGGCGGGCCGCAAGAATGATTTCACCGGCCGGCAGGGCGGCGAAGAATTTCTCGTGCTACTCGACCAGACGGGTCGCGATCATGCCGTCTCGGCCGCCGAGCGTCTTCGCCAATTTGTGCAGGAAAATGTGCTGGTCGTTGATGGCCATTCGATACCGATGACAGTGTCGGTCGGCGTTGCGACCTGCATCGAAAGCGATCAGAGTTTCAATGATCTGTTGCGACGTGCGGACCAGGCCTTGTATGCGGCGAAAATCGGCGGGCGAAACCGGGTTGAAATTGCCGACGCCAGTATCAACGGCAAAGGCTGACACACCTCTCTAGCGAAGATGTTTTTTCCGTTCCGCCGTGTAATGCCACCATGGCAGGGGTTCGCTGCCTTCCATGAAACGCACGGCGGCAATCATCGTGTCGCATACACAGGGGTCGTTACGAACACCCATGATGTCGCCCAAGCGGTGGTAAAGGGCGTAAGGGTCTTTGCCGATCAGTTGCTTTGGTTCGAAAATATCCATCGAGCGTAAATCATTGGCAATCGATTTTCCGATATTCGGAATATCTTCCAGATGTTTTGCATCGGCGGCGGTTTTTGCTTTCATCGGGCTTATTTGCAGTCGGGCAACAAGTGCCCCAGTGCTTCCGATCCTTCCGTACTACAGCGCCAGTTGATGACGTAACTTTGCATATTGGCATCCGGTATCAGCTTTATCTTTGCGCCGGATTCAATTTTTTCGTTGAGCGTGATCACCACGACACCTTTCTCGGCAACCGAAATGCTGCTGACTGCGCCGCCGGCATAGCTTTCCGGCTTGGCAAGGCCAGACTCGGCATGTCCCTTGGGCCATTGACCATTGCTCATGAAATATTCCGCCATCGCGGTCTTGAACATGGATGCACGCATCAATGCATCTTGTGCGAGTGAACGCTGCTGCATTTCATCGGCTTGCGCGATCATGGTTTCGTTGGCGGTGTTCACGCTCTCGGTGACAGCGGCATCGAGTTCATTCGCAATTTCTTGTGCTTGTTGCTCGGCTTTGCCTAAATTTACCAGCACAGCTTCGGCCTGCTTCGCTTCGCGTGGTTTCACGATGAAATGATCATAGCCAAGCAGGGCGAGCCCTGCGGCAACGAAAAAGGCTAAAAACGTGATGGCGAATTGCTTCATTAATGTGTCCGGGTATTTATTTATTTTCTTCAACCGGGAAATACACGCCAAGCTTGCAAACGACCGGAGGGAATTTGACTGCAAGCGGATTGTCACTATTGAAGGTGCCATCGCCGCTTAGATAATTGTCAGGCAATTTCGGATCTTCCGGCGGACAGAGATGGATGTTGACCTGCGCACCACTTGCCATTTTTTTTCTTAATTCGCCGCCATTCCATTCGGTTATCACGCCACCGTAATCCCAGTAGAAACCATAAAAGGTAAATGGTTTTTTATTCAAAGATTGCAACGCAACGCTATCAGTGCCGAGTTTGATTAAATTCGACAGATGCCATTTCGAATTTATTTCGTCTACCAGCAATGAACCCGGATGCGAGTTGCTCTCATCGGTATAAATCATCAGTTTCTTTTCCGGGTCCTTCGGGAAAATAATCCACCCTTGTGATGTCTCGCCTTCGGCGCCGGGAAGTTCGCCTTCGATGACATTGGCCTCGCCGTATTGTTTTCGCAAGCTGATCAGAGTGTCGTCGGGTTTGACAGCTGTATCCAGCAAGTAAGATTCGACAGGAGTCGGCGACGGCAACTCAACGGGGGCGGCTTTGGGCGGTGATTCAGTGCTAACCGGTTTGACAGGTTCTTCAGCTACGGGCACCTGCGCTTTATCGCAAGCACTGATAAAAGTTAGGCAAAGCCCGGCAACTAAAGCAATAAATAAACGTGCTGACATAATTCTCTCAAATGTAGATGGCATCGAGGAAGACTCCTAGCCCGGGTCACGCTCCACCGATCCGGGTTGATCTACGACTGAACCCGGGTCGGTGGAGCGTGACTCGGGCTACGTAATTATCGAGCATTCAATCCTCTTCGGCATGTGGCCGATACGAATCCACCAATTGTTTTTGAACATTGCCGGGCACCGGTTCGTAGTGGCTGAAATCGATGTCGTAGCGACCGCGACCGGCCGTGGAGCCTTTCAACTCGGCGGCATAATTGGTCAGTTCCGACAAAGGCACTTGCGCCTTGATAATAATCTCGCCGTTTCTCGCCGCATCGGTACCGTTGATGCGGGCCCGCTTCGATGCCAGTCCTCCGGTGATATCGCCCATATGTTGCTCGGGTGCCGAGACGGTCAAATCAACGATCGGCTCGAGAATTTGCGGTCGGGCTTTGGCAATCGCATCGATAAACGCTTTTTTACCTGCCGCCACGAAGGCAATTTCCTTGGAGTCGACATCGTGATACTTGCCGTCGTAAACCGTTACGCGGACATCCTGGATCGCGTAGCCGGCAATCGCGCCGCCTTGCAATACCTGCCGCACACCTTTTTCCACTGCCGGCAAATATTGCCCCGGTATCGTGCCACCCTTGATGGCATCGATAAATTCAAATCCGGCGCCTCGATCCAGTGGTTCGATGCGCAAAAATACTTCGCCGAATTGTCCGGCGCCACCGGTTTGTTTTTTATGGCGGTGATGGCCTTCCGCATGGACGCTGATCGTTTCGCGGTAGGCGATGCGTGGCGGACGTGATTTAACCTCGACACCAAAACGTTCCTTCATCCGATCCAGCATCACGCGCAAGTGCAATTCACCTAGACCGCGAATCACGGTCTCGTTGAGCTCCGGATTGTGTTCGATATGGAAGCAGGGGTCTTCTTCGGCAAGCTTGTGCAATGCCGTCGACAGTTTTTGTTCCTGACCGCGTGTGGCAGCTTCAATCGCCAGACCAAACATGGGCTTCGGAAATTCGATGGGTTTCAGATGGATGTGATCTTCATCATGCGAGTCGTGCAAGATCGCATCGAAATGGATGTCCTCGATTTTTGCCACGGCGGCGATATCACCTGGTATCGCGTAATCAATCTCGACATGGTCTTTGCCTTTCAGCTTGAATAAATGACCGACCTTGAATGCTTTTTTGCCGTCATCGATAAATAATTGCGAATCTTTTTTTATCGTGCCCTGAAAAACACGAAATACACTCATCTTGCCGACGAAGGCGTCATTGACGATCTTGAAAACATCGGCGATGACATGCGCTTTCGCATCGGGCAGGGCCAGCAGGGATTCTTCACCCTTGATAAACGGTGGCGGGTTGGCTTCGAAGGGATTGGGGAATAATCTTTCGGCGATATCCAGCAATTCTTTTACACCGGCACCGGTGCGCGAAGACACAAAACAAATCGGCACCAGATGACCTTCGCGCAGGCATTGCTCGAAAGCGTCGTGCAATTCTTCACCCGAGAGGCCCTCTTCGCCCTCTTCGAGATAATGGCCCATCACGGTTTCATTGATTTCGACGACCTGGTCGATAATTTTTTGATGCCAATCAGTGACCGAGCCGATATCCGAATCGCCTTCGGGTTTGAAAAAACAATCAACCACGGCTTTTCCGTTTTGCGAGGGTAAATTCAGCGGTAGACATTCATTGCCGAATTCTTCGCGGAGTTGTTCCAGCAATGCCCCCAGTTTGCCCGGATCGGCATCCATTTTATTGATCACAATGACGCGACTGAGATTACGTGTCTTGGCCACTTCCATCATGCGACGCGTTCCGTATTCGATGCCGTTGCTTGCGTTGACCACGATGCAAACGGTTTCCACGGCGGAAAACGCCGACAGGGTGGGGCCACGAAAATCGGGATAGCCGGGGGTGTCGAAAATATTCAGATGGATACCGGCATGATCGGTGGAAGCCAGCGTGGTGTTCAATGAATGGCCTCGGGCTTTTTCCATCGGGTCAAAGTCCGAGACGGTCGTTCCACGTTCAACATTGCCTGCCGTTTGTATTGCGCCACCGGCATGCAGCAGGGCTTCGAAGAGTGTGGTTTTGCCGGTGCCTGGGTGGCCTGCCAGGGCCATGTTTCTGATTTGGGCAGTGATGTAAGACATGATGCCAGTTCTCCTTTTCAGTCGAAGGGCGTCACGGCTGGCGTGGAGGGCAGGGGGCGGATTTGTGGCCCCGAGTCGCGCGTCGGTCATGGCGATTCCGGCAAGGCCGGAGTTGTAGTTTTCTCTTCCCGCAAGCGCAGGTCAATGGGTTTACACTAAACGTCCATTTGATTGGAGAACTGCCATGGGTTTTAAACGGATTGCGACAGCGCGTTGGGAAGGGGATTTGATGTCTGGCAAAGGCGTAATGAGTACGCCACAAAGCGGCCTGTTTGCCGACCAGAATTATTCCTTTAAAACCCGCTTCGGCGAAGAGAAGGGAACCAATCCCGAAGAATTATTGGCAGCTGCCCATGCCGGTTGTTTCAGCATGGCCCTGTCGTTGGTCTTGGGTAAGGCCGGCTTTACCGCCAACCGCATTGAAACCCGCGCCGAAGCCACCATGGAAATGGGTCAGGATCCTGGCCCGACCGTCACTGGCGTGCATCTCATCGTATCGGGCGACGTGCCTGGAATTACCGCAGAGCAGTTCACTGAAATTGCCAGCATGGCGAAAGCTGGTTGTGTGATTTCGCGTGCGCTAGCGGTGCCTGTGACGATGGACGCCACGCTTGTCTAAACCGACCGTACTATTCCTGCACGGCGCCGGTGGTGGTGCCTGGGAATGGAACATCTGGATTCGAGTATTCAGGACGCATGGATTCCATTGCCATGCGCCTGATTTATTGCCATCGACTTCGGGTCTGGAAAACACATCGCTGGAAGAATATAGCCATCAAGTACGACAACATGTTCTGGAGATGGATTCTCCGAAAGTTATTGTCGGCGCCAGTCTCGGCGGCCTGCTCGCTTTGATGCAATCCGAAGCTGCCGATGCAGTGGTACTGATAAACCCCATGCCGCCTGCGCCGTGGCACACACAAATGCCGGCACATGAAAAATATCCGCTAACCATTCCGTGGCAGACAAATGCCAGTCTGGCTCGTACACGACGTGCATTGTTCGATGGTGACGAGATGACGTGTTTGTATGCATTTCGTCATTGGCGTAACGAGTCGGGTAACGTGATGAATGAAGCGATGCAAGGGGTTGAAGTTGTAAGGCCAGAATGTCCGTTGCTGGTGATGGCTTCCGAACAAGATACGGATGTTCCATTTACAGTCTCCCGAGACTTCGCAGAAAATATGAATGCTACGTTTATTCAATTGCCTGACACTAGCCACGTCGGGCCATTACTTGGCAAAACTGCGGCACGGTGCGCATTGCAAACTGTCGCATTCCTGAATAGCCGATTTCATTGATATTCAATTCAGGTCTGTTTAACTTTCCGGACCGTAATGTTCACTTCACGCCAATTCGGCGTTTGGAGTGGAATATGAAACGTCTAGCATTGACTGCTTTGGCACTTGCATCTACCGCGCTTTCGGGCGCTGCTTTCGCCGATGATTATTACAATAATCAAGGCAGTAACCGTTCCGGCTACCAGTACAACGACAGCTACGGCAATGGCAATGGATATGACAACTCCAAAGGCGTGCGTTACGAGAATGCGCGTGTGTTGAGCGTTGATCCTGTTATCGATCAAAATCATTCCCAGGCCCGCCGTGAATGTTGGGTAGTGTCGTCGCGCAATAGTCGCTACGACAACCGTTACTACAACAATAATTACCGTAATCGCCGCAGTGATAACAACTCCAATGCAGTGTTAGGCGGCATTGTCGGTGCTGCCATTGGCAATCGGGTCGGTGATCGTGACAACCGCCGCGCCTCGACTGCGGTGGGTGCAGTGCTTGGATATGCAATTGCCAGCAATATTCAAAACGACCGTGGTAACAATTATCGTTACTCCGATAACCGTTACGATTCACGCAATGATCGCTACGGCAATGGTTATTACACCGAGCCAAACGGACAGTTACGCTGCCGCATGGTTAACGATGATCAATATGGCTACGGTTATCAAAACAACCGCTACGACAATAGTCGCGATTATCGCTATGGTCGCGACCGCTTTGTCAGCGAACGCTACCAGGATCGCTATAATCATGATCGTTACGACAATCGCTATGACGATGCTCGTGTCACCGGCTATCGCGTGACGTTTGAATACCATGGCCGCACCTACACCACCGTGACCGATTACCATCCGGGCAGCAATATTCGTGTTCGGGTAAATGTGGAAGCCGATGGCAATAACGAAGTGGGTTATGGCGACCGCGATTATCGGGATGATCGTTATTCGCGTTATTGATTGTTCAATGCGGAACTAAAAAACAAAGGAGTCTGATGGCTCCTTTGTTTTTTTGTAGGAGGCCGCTTGCGGGCGGCATGCAGTATCTCAGACCATCGCCCGCAATCGGCCTCCTACGCCAATCAATCCCAACTCAAACTACCTTCAATCACGGTCCGGGTTTTCCCGCCGATCCAGACTTCCCCGTCCTCATCGACGCGAACCTGCACGAAACCGTCGCGATTGACTTCACGGCCCTGGCTAGCGGTGTAAATCCTTCCAACTTCATTGATGGTTTTTCGCTCGTGCATTAGCGCAGCGATAGCCGCATTCGCGCTACCGGTGACTGGATCTTCGGGGATGCTGTCGGCAGGGCAGAAGGCTCTGACGACCAACTGGTAATCGGTTGAATTCGACCTTGCAAATACCGACAAGCCCACGGCCTTGCTTGCCAGTGTCAGTGCTGCAATGTCGGCAAGCAATGGCTTCAGCTCGCGCACCGAGGCTTCATCGGTCAGCTCAATGCACCACCACAACGGTCCGTTGTCCAGCAGGGTCGGAGTTAAATTGCCCAGCGCCATGCCTTTTATCGCGGCATCCAGCAGCGTTTGAATATTCGCATCATGCGGTACGATTTTTCCGCGTGGAGCGCGTACCGAAATACAGCGATTTTCTCCGGTGCCATTGACTGTGATCGGCAATAAACCGGCAGCGCATTCCTGAACCAACCTGCCATCTGTGGCTTTCACCAAGCCAGCTTCCAGCACGGCATGTGCAGTGCCGACGCTAGGATGTCCGGCGAATGGCAATTCGGAAGCAGGCGTAAAAATGCGGACTCGATAACTCGCTTCCGCTTTCGTCGTCGGCAACACGAAGGTGGTTTCCGACATATTGGTAAATTTCGCGAATGCCTGCATTTGTTCGCTGCTCAGGTTTTCACCATCGAGCACCACCGCCAAGCCATTGCCGGCACCGGCATAATCGGCGAAAACATCGCATTGGATGAAGCGTCTATTCTGGTTCATTTGATGTCGATCCAATTCATGTTGCCGCTGATAACGGTTTGGCATTCACCGCCAACCCAGATATCGTCCTGTGCTGCGGCCCGCAAATCAATCGTGGCATCGTGGCCGATTTCGCGACCTTGGCTGACGCGATAATTGTGGCCGATATTTTCAAGTGCGCCGCTGTCGAGTAGGTAAGCCGCAATCGTAGCGTTCGCGGCGCCTGATGCCGGGTCTTCCTTGATACCGAAGGCTGGTGCGAAAGCACGCACCGCAAGTTGGTAATCCTGATCTTTGCATCTCGAGAACACACAGAGTCCCATGCTTTCGCTGGCTTTCGACATTGCGGTGATCGCAGGGTAATCAGGCTTGAGATTACGCAGGGCATTTTCATCCCGCATTTCGGCAATCCACCACTTTCGTCCGCCTTCGACGAGGCTTGGCGACAATGTACCCAGCTCAAGTGTCGAGAAAACAGCTCTCGCTTCGGAGCTTGCATCGTTAAATAGCTGGATATTTTTTACGGCCGGGGCCCTGAAAAATAAGCGACGACGATATTTTTTCGAGGTTTCAATCCGGATCGGGATCAACCCGGCGCCACACTCTTGAACAATCTCTCCGTTTTGCTTGCTGATCTTTTTCGAGGCCAGCAAGGCGTGCGCCGTTCCGAGGCTTGGATGGCCGGCAAAAGGGATTTCGCGCTGCGGGGTAAAAATGCGTACGCGGTAATCGGCATTCGGTTGTGTAGGCGGCAGTACAAACGTGGTTTCGACCAGGTTGGTCCACCCTGCGATGGTCTGCATTTGCTCGTCCGTCAGGCCTTCCGCATCAAGCACGACTGCAAGGGGGTTGCCACAGCCGGGACGTTTGGAAAAAACGTCGACTTGCAAGTAAGGTCTTGGGGGCATTTCATGTCCAAAAAGAATAAGCGCCAGGGGGGCTTCATAGTTTATTATTTGGCCTTTGGTTTGTCTTTACGCAGGCATCAAGCAGCAATGAACCCCACGGACTGGATTGTATTGAAATTTGGCGGCACGAGCGTGTCGCGCCGCAATCGCTGGAACACCATCGGCGAACTGATGCGAAAACGCATGCAGGACGAACAGGTGCGCGTGCTGGTCGTGGTGTCGGCATTGTCGGGCGTCACCAACACCTTGCAATCGATTACTGACCAATATGCCGATCGCGAAGCGGTGCAGGCATTGGTGGACTGCTTGATTGAAAAGCATCGTGCCTTTTGTGCTGAGCTCGAAATTGATGCCGACAAGGTGTTATCGAAGCGGTTCGAATTGTTGCAGGCTCTGGTCGATGATCCTCGTCGCGTGAAAGCTGAACTTTCCTGGCAGGCCGAAGTGCTGGCGCAGGGCGAATTGCTTTCCTCGACACTTGGCGTTGCCTATCTCTGCACGCAGGAGTTGGATGTTCGCTGGTGTGATGCGCGCGATGGTTTGAAAGCGGTTGTCATGCCGCATCAAACAGCCTGGGCGCAGCGATTGTCGGTTTCCTGCGATTATCAAACAACGGCAAATATTGAATCGATGTTCGCCGGCGATGGACGTCTTTTTATTACCCAGGGCTTCATTGCGCGACATCCGGATGGCAATACCGCGATTTTGGGCCGTGGCGGTTCGGATACGTCTGCTGCCTATTTCGGTGCTTTGCTAAAAGCGCGACGCGTCGAAATCTGGACCGACGTGCCGGGCATGTTCAGTGCCAATCCTCGCACGGTGCCGCAGGCGCGTTTGCTGTCGAAACTCGACTACGAAGAAGCTCAGGAAATTGCGTCGACCGGCGCGAAAGTTTTGCATCCGCGCTGTATCCATCCTTGTCGGGATTTGCGCGTACCTATCTGGATTCGCGATACCGAGCGGCCCGACATGCTGGGCACCGTGATTGATGACCGCAGTGCCTCGGTGGCCGGCGTCAAG
>JAYUWO010000105.1:0-15562 GCA_043753545.1 Arenimonas sp. | reverse complement strand
AAAAAATATTGGTGAATGGTTCGCGTGGCATGTGGGTTGGCACCTTCCATGGCTTGGCACATCGCCTATTGCGATTGCACCATGCCGAAGCCGGTTTGCCGGAAGGATTTCAGGTGCTCGATTCGGATGATCAATTGCGATTGATCAAACGTATTGCCAATGAAATGGAGCTGGACGAAGGCCGTTTTCCTCGCAAGCAAATCGTCTGGTGGATCAACGCACAGAAAGACGAAGGTCGCCGTCCAAAACATATTCAGGTTCCCGGGGGCGATTTTTATACCAAGACCATCCTCCAAGTTTACGAAGCCTATGAGGCGCGCTGCCAGCGTTCTGGTCTGGTCGATTTCGCGGAAATATTATTGCGTGCGCATGAATTGCTGTTGCAGCATGATGCCTTGTTATTGCACTACCAGAATCGTTTCAAGCATTTATTGATTGACGAATTCCAGGACACCAACAGCATTCAATATGCGTTCGTGCGCGTGCTGGCCGGTGAAACCGGGCAGGTGTTTATCGTTGGCGATGATGACCAGGCGATTTACGGTTGGCGCGGCGCGAAAGTGGAAAACGTGCAGCGTTTCCTGCGCGATTACCCTGGCGCACAAACCATTCGTCTCGAACAGAATTATCGTTCGACCGGCAATATTCTTTCTGCCGCGAATGCAGTGATTGCCCACAATCCGGAACGGCTCGGGAAAAATCTCTGGACCGCCTCCGGCGAAGGCGAAAGCATCGATCTGTATGCCGCATACAACGAAGTCGATGAAGCACGCTACATCGTCGAGCGGATCCAGGCACATATTCGGCAGGGCGGCAGCGCCCGTGAATGCGCAATGCTGTATCGCTCTAATGCACAATCGCGCGCATTGGAAGAACAACTGATCCAAGCCGGCATGCCATATCGTGTCTATGGCGGCTTGCGCTTCTTCGAACGCGCCGAAATCAAGGACGCGCTTGCCTACTTGCGATTGCTGAGCAATCGCGACGATGATCCGGCCTTCGAACGTGCAGTCAATACGCCCGCTCGCGGCATCGGCGACAAGACACTGGATGAAGTAAGAAAGCTGGCACGCACCAAATCGATTTCGCTTTGGGCCGCCACGCAGGAAATGATGCAAGGCAGTACACTCACTGCACGTGCAAAAAATGCGCTGAATGTTTTTCTTGAGTTGATCACTTCGCTTCAGGAACAAACCAGCGGACTGGAATTGCACGAGCAGTTTGATCATGTGCTGGAACGCAGTGGTCTGCGTGCCTTCTATTCGCAGGAATCGAAGGGCCAGGTCGATTCGAAACTGGAAAATCTGGACGAACTGGTGTCGGTGGCAAGCCGTTTTGAGCGCCGCGATGATGAAGCCAGCCAAGGCATGAGTGAGCTGGTTGAATTCCTGAGCTATGCCTCGCTGGAAGCCGGCGAAGGCCAGGCGCAGGACGGCGAAGACGGCGTGCAATTGATGACGCTGCATAGTGCGAAAGGTCTGGAATTTCCGCTGGTGTTTTTAACCGGCCTGGAAGAAGGCTTGTTCCCGAGCAATCGTTCGATGGAAGAAAACGGCCGCCTCGAAGAAGAACGTCGTCTGGCTTATGTCGGTTTGACACGCGCGCGCGAAAAACTGATTTTGACCTATGCCGAAACGCGGCGACTACATGGCATGGAAATGTACGGTACGCCATCGCGTTTCCTGCGCGAAATTCCAGCAAGCCTGTTGCATGAAGTGCGGCCGAAAGTGGCTGTAGCCAAGTCGGGTTTCAATGCAGGCTACAACAATCAGCGCATGTCGGAAGCACCTTCTGGCGGCCTGAAACTGGGCCAGCGTGTATCGCATGCCAGTTTCGGTATAGGCATCGTGATGGATTGCGAAGGCAATGGCGCCCACGCCCGCGTGCAGGTGAATTTCGAAAATGCCGGTAGTAAATGGCTGGTGCTGGCGTACGCGAATTTATCGCCGGTGTAAACAGAATCAATCTGACTGGAAACGTATCGACGATTAAATGTCGTGCAGTGGGAAAGCACTTTATTTCGCCAGCAGCAACGAGAAGGAAAAGGTGGAGTCTGCCTAACAATCTGCTTCCGTGATCGGGAAAAAGGCTTTGCCAAGCTTGCCTTGGTATTACCAGCCAATGCCGGTAGAAACCCACGGCACTATCTACCATCTCGCCGCACTGCAGGTGTTTCGAAAAGTGTTCAAGCCGGCAGCCAGAGACCAGCCATAAATTTTCAACGCCAAACAAATGCCACATCCATCAACTATCGGAAACTATTAAAACATGACAGCGAATTCGCGCTTGACCTATGCTTCAATCCGCACAGCCGCCGCACTGCTGTTGATTACGACAGTGTCGGGCTGTGCTTTGGGAATGGTGAAATATACGTCACCGATCTCGGGCGATACGGCGAAAATCAGATTCATCAATAAAGCCAATATGAATCTCGATATCGCCTTTTATGAAATTTCAGAAACCTGCAAGAACAGAAGAGCGATCAATATCATGACGCCTGGCGAGCAATCGCTGCAGACAATTCCCGCCAATCGGGAAGTGACATTCCAGTTTATGCAGGCTTCCGCTTCAAGTTCCAAGTATTGCATCCGCAATGTCAGGTTTACGCCAAAAGCCGGCGGAAATTACGAATTCACGGCCAACGCTGATGCCATGCAATGCGTGTGGAGCATGGTGGAACAGGAAGAGGGCAAGGTGCCGCATCCGGTAGCATTTTTGGATGTGCCGTGGAAAGCGGGCTGGGATGAAAACAGTTCTTTTTGTAAATGATTGAGTCGGCATTGGCAAGATATCCGGCGCGACATTAAAACAGTTTTCAACAAAAAAGCCGGCTTGCGCCGGCTTTTTTTCACGAGCAGTAAAAGTTACTTGCTACCAACATTCTCGACGACGCGGTTCATGTGTTCATCAAGCGCCTGCTGCACCTTGTCTTCAGCATTCAGCGGCGTGTAGTCGATTTTTTCCCTGAAGCCGGAACCGAGTGCACGGCCACCGCGGCCAAAAGGTTTTACCGTGAGGTAGGCCGTAGTGAGTGTGGCGTTCTGTCCGTAAAAACTGATGTCCTGGTTGCCGATAACATCGGAGCGAACCCGGATTACGATATTCGCACGTTTGCTGTTTACCGACTGGTAACCTGCTTCAGCGAGTTTATCTTCGATCATTTGCTGGGCCGGAATCATCAATGCCGGATCTCCGCTGGTAACGACGGCAAAAGTGCGAGCGCCGCCGCCATCGGAAGGTGCATCGTCATTCTGTGCACGATCCTGAATTCTATCGGCGACACGATCCTTTACCTGCCTGGGATTGCTTGCCACAACATCATCGGCGGCACTCGAGGTGTCGGGTGTTGACCGACTACCTGAAGTGTCCGGATCATTGCTTGCGGAATCAGTATTTGCCGCTACCGTTGTATCGGTGTCGGCGGATGTTGTATCAGTGTTTGTCGGTGCCGTCGTAGCGTCCGTTGTCGTCCTCGCAGCCGTATCGGTAGGCGATGTCGTGTTGCCCGGTAAGACATTCGCTGCCATCGCAGTGGGTTCAACCGGCACTGCCGGTTTGAAAATACTGTAAATCCCCCACGCACCGCCGACCAGAAACAAACCCAGCACGCCGACCAAAGCCAGCCACTTGAGAGCACCCGACGACACTGGAGCTGTCGCGGCAGGCGACACCACCTGTGTTACGCCGGGTCGGGTACTGCCTTGTGCGGTCGTCGCCGCAGGAATGGACGCCTGTGCAGAACCCACATTCGGCGGCGGCGTGGGGGCACGCATCGCGCCAGGCGTTACCGGCGTTGCCATGCCGATCAATGTAGCGGCAGGACCGGACGGCGCCAGTGCTTTCAGCTTGAGTTGACCGCCCTGTTTGACCAGCGCATGTTTTTCAAGATCGTCGATCAGCTCTTCGGTACTTTGATAGCGATCGCCGGGATCTTTTTCCAGCATGCGCGACAAAATCACGGCAACATCGGCATCGACGTCGGCATTCAATTCACGCACATCCGGAATCTGCGATTGCACGACGTCGAGCATCAGTTTCAGCGGGCTTTCATCGGAGAACGGGGTGCGGCCGGTCAGCATTTCAAACAGCACAATGCCGAGGGCAAAAATATCCGAGCGTTGATCAACCATTTTGCCAAGACATACTTCGGGTGACAGATAACCCGGCGTGCCGACAAACTCGCCGGTGCCGGTCAGCTTGCTGTTGAAATCGTGATTGGCCAGTGCGATACCGAAGTCGGCAATTTTTATTTGCCCGCGCTGACTCAGCATCAGATTGCCGGGTTTGATATCGCGATGAATCACGCCGCGTTCGTGTGCAACAGACAGGCCCTTTGCCGATTGATGCAATATTTTGAGAGCATCGCCCACCTGCAAACGGCCTTCGCGTTTGATGACCGCTGAAAGCGATTCACCATCGACGAATTCCATCACGAAAAATGGTTGGTTGTTTTCCTGGCCGATCAAAAATATTTGAATGATGTGTGGATCATTCAATGACGCCATCGAGCGGGCTTCACGCAAAAAGCGCTCGACCAGGGTCTGGTCGTGGGCGAGTGCGGGCGAGAGTTCTTTAATTGCCACGTAGCGAGTGAGTGCGGGTTCGTAGCCTTTGTAGACGACTCCCATTCCACCACGACCCAACTCGGAAACAATTTCGTAATGACCAATATGTGTGCGCATGATTACTCCTATGACGGCATGTTAGACCGCTGGAGGCCACTCCGAAAGGTGTAATTGGGTAGACTTGCATAAATCTGGAGGGATCATGAAAAGACGCGACTTAGTAAAAGGTGCCGGTATAGCGGCGGTAGCCGTCGGTTTGACGGCCTGTGGGGCGAAGCAGGGTGCCAGCAGCAATGCCGCCAAGGCTGACCTAAAGCTGCAGTGGAAAATGGTGACATCCTGGCCAACCAACTTCCCGGGTCTGGGCACCGGAGCTGCCGCTTTGGCCGAACGGATTACCAAGGCCAGTGGCGGACGTATCGCGGTAAAAGTATTCGGTGCCGGCGAAATGGCATCGGCCTTCGAAGTGTTCGATATGGTCGGCCGTGGTACGGCGCAGATGGGTCATAGCGCGAGTTATTACTGGAAAGGCAAAATGCCGGCCGCGCCGTTTTTCAGCGCCTATCCGTTCGGATTGAATGCGCAGGAAATGAACGGCTGGCTTTACGCCGGTGGCGGTTTGGAACTCTGGCGCGAATTATATTCACCGCATGGCGTGGTGCCTTTCCCCGGCGGTAATACCGGCGTGCAAATGGCCGGCTGGTTTCGAAAGGAAATCAAATCGGTCGCCGATTTGAAAGGCCTGAGCATGCGTATCCCCGGTCTTGGTGGCGAAGTTTTGGCGCGTGTGGGCGGAACCCCGCAAAACATTCCCGGTGGTGAAATTTTTTCGGCTTTGCAATCGGGTGCCATCGATGCGGCGGAATGGGTGGGGCCGTATAACGATTTGGCTTTTGGTCTGCACAAAGTCGCGCCGTATTGTTATTACCCGGGCTGGCAGGAGCCGGGCTCGACGCTGGAATGCATCGTCAACAAAGAAACCTTTGAAAGTTTGCCCGAAGACCTGCAGGCGATCGTGGCCGATTGCTGCCAGGCCACCAATACCCAGATGTTGTCGGAATACACGGCGCGCAATCAGCAGGCTTTGGAAAAATTGAAGCAGGAACCCGGCGTTAAATTCCTGCCATTGCCGGCCGATGTGCTTGCGGCCCTGAAAACGGCATCGCTCGCCGTGCTGGATGACGTCGCAGCGTCAGATCCGATGGCGAAAAAAGTCTATGCGTCACTGCAAAAATTCCAGGCGAGTGCCAAGGTTTGGCACGAAGTTTCCGAGGAAGCGTTTTATTCTGCCAGACGCTAATTAAAGCTAATGTCGTAGGATCCCGCTCTGTGTAATCCGCGCAGCGAATTACATACAGAGCTGGCGATCAGCGCGGAGTTTATCGCCAGCTCAAATGCATTTCGCTGTGCTCAATGCTTGAGCGGGCTCCTACCGGATTTTTACCGCATCAAAACCTGCTTTGGATTTTTGCCTTTCGCGCAATGTTCGAAAGTGACTTCAAGCCCGTGCGCCTGAAATAAAGCGGCCATTTGCCGTTGCCGCATTTCGAATTGTTCGAACAGGAATTCGCATCGTTCCGGACTTTCTTCTTCGCCGCAGTAACCGAGATGTTGCCAGTCGTCGGCATCGAGCAGGGTCATGTGAATTTCGCCATCGCGATACAGCGCAAGCGGGTCCGGCATCGCATCGCACCAGCAGGTTTCGTTCGGTGCCAGTAAGGCGGTTTCGATCAGGGGCCAGACATTCTTCAAACCGGCGTGTTCGTATTGCATCGCCATCATCGCGGCCAGATCGTGCACGGTCAGATAGCGTGCGTGTTCAATCTGTGTCTTGAAATTTTCCTGTGCGAACAGGGCAGTGTCGGCCGGTGCCATGCCGATATCGAGCAGGCTTGCTTCGAGTTGTTCGCCGACAACTTTTATCAATTCGGCATCGCCGCGTAATAAAAATGGCACGAGACGAAACGGGCCTTCGGCATATTC
Source organism: Arenimonas sp. (assembly GCA_043753545.1). Lineage (GTDB taxonomy): Bacteria > Pseudomonadota > Gammaproteobacteria > Xanthomonadales > Xanthomonadaceae > Arenimonas. The sequence continues at coordinate 9,014 of JAYUWO010000105.1, read as the reverse complement.
TTTCGCCGGCGCCAGTGTGTCCGGCAATGCACTGTCATTGGCGCCGAGGGCAATGATGCGTGCCTGGCCCTGACCGGGTGCCTGCGCAGTGAGCCGCTCCAGTTCGGCATGCAGCGGAAAACCCGGACGCAGAATTTCGACCGGGTCAAACAAGGCGGCCAGTACCGTGAAATCGCAATCGCGTACCTCCGGTACCCAACGCGCGAGATCGCGTGCCAGCAAACCGGCCAATTCGGCGGCTTGCGCCTGCTGCAGCTGCGGCGATTGGGCACGCGTTTGCGGGCACAACTCCAGTGCAAAGGCACCCAGGCAACTTACCGTGTCAGTCATCGCTTTTCATACCTAAATTTGAACCCTGCAAAGTTTGGAAATCTTGCTCTAGACCACTAAGCTATCCTCAGGACACCCCATTATGCCAGCGCCAGCCGCTGACCTTGAATAAGGATTTCACCATGAGCAATCCCCGTCGCGTAGCCATTCTCGGTGGCGTCCGTATTCCGTTCTGCCGCAATAACAGCGTGTATTTCGATCTGGGCAATATGGGCATGTCGATCAAGACACTCGGTGCCTTGGTCGAAAAATTCAATCTGCAAGACAAGCAACTCGGCGAAGTGGCGATGGGTGCGGTGCTCAAACATTCCAGCGATTTCAATCTTGCGCGTGAAGCGACCCTGTCATCCGGCCTGTCGCCAGCGACGCCGGGCCTGACCATGCAACGTGCCTGCGGTACCGGCCTGGACACGATCATTGCCGTCGGCAACAAGATTGCACTCGGCCAGATTGATTCCGGCATCGGCGGCGGTTCCGATACGACTTCCGATGTGCCGATAGCGGTCGGTAAAAAAATGCGTCGTCGTTTGTTGAACGCCAATATGGCGAAGACGACCGGTCAGCGCATCGGTGCCTTGTTGAAAGGATTTTCCTTCGGTGAATTCAAGCCCGAATTCCCCGGCGTTGCCGAGCCGCGCACCGGCAAGAGCATGGGTGAAAGCTGCGAACAAATGGCGAAGGAATGGAAAATTACCCGCGCCGATCAGGATCAACTCGCCTTTGAATCCCACAAGAAAGCCGCCGCGGCCTACGAGCGTGGTTTCTATAAAGATTTGGTCGTACCGTTCCGCGGTATCGACAAAGACAATATTTTGCGTGCCGATACCACGATCGAAAAACTCGCGACCCTGAAACCGGCGTTCGATAAATCCAGCGGGCAGGGAACGCTTACCGCCGGGAACTCGACCAATTTGTCCGATGGTGCTTCAGCAGCCTTGTTGGCATCGGAAGAATGGGCAGCGGCGAATGGTCTCGAAGTACAGGCGTATTTGGTGGACTCGCAAGTGGCCGCCGTTGATTTCGTGCATGGTGAAGGCTTGTTGATGGCGCCGGCCTGGGCGGTATCACAATTGCTCGCACGCAATAATCTGACGCTGCAGGATTTCGATTTCTACGAAATCCACGAAGCCTTCGCCGCACAGGTGTTGTGCACACTGAAAGCCTGGGAGTCGGAAGAATTCTGCAAAACCAAACTCGGCCGCGATAAAGCGATGGGTTCGATTGATCGCAGCAAACTCAATGTCGTCGGTTCGTCGCTGGCGATGGGACATCCCTTTGCCGCGACCGGTGCTCGCATTGTGGCTACTGCGGCAAAGCTGTTGAAAGAAAAAGGCAGTGGTCGTGTTTTGATCTCGGTGTGCACCGCGGGCGGTATGGGTGTGGCGGCAATCGTCGAACGCTAATTCATAGAAAAACTGATCAATAGAAAACGCATGTGCTGTTTATCGGCACATGCGTTCGCAGAAAAAAATATTGATGTAAAAGAATGCTGGCCGACCTAAAACCCGCAAATACGGCCCAGGCATGCACCGGATTTCATATCCAATACCATGCTGTGCTCTGAACTCCCGCTTGGATAGGGCGCGCCGTCTTCAAGAATCAATACAACGGAATGAGCACCTGCGTAACTGCCGTCACCGGGAAAAGTGTAGTCGCTCGTAATGACATAGAGACTCCTAGCTGTTAGTTGATCAATGAATTGGTTGCCGCGCTCCGTCTGGTTGGTCGCTCGATACTTGGACTTGAAGCGTTCAATATCGGACTGCGTGCCTGGACGAATGACGCCGACACGAAGTGCTTGGTCCAGTGTCATGGGCGGGGCCGCTGGTTTCACTGCGATCGGTTTTTTTGCGGGCGGTATCGGTTCGAAATAGATGGCCGCTTCCGGAAGTTTTTTAGCGACAACTTTCTCCGGAACAGTCACGATTGGCCCGAGCGACTTCACCTCGACCGAGCCGTTGACGATTTTGGGTAGTGCAACATACGGCTTGCCAAATACCTGGCGTGAAAATTCATAAAGCTGGTGAATCTGGAATTCCGGCGCCCAATAAATACCGCAATCATCGCCTAGGCTTCGGTAGTGTTCCTGGAATTTTGTCGGTGTGATAATGCCCGATACACGCTGCGGTTCAAACGCAGACACGTAAACGCCCCATAGTTTCGTGCGTGGCGTCGTGATGATTCGCCAACGTGCCGTCTTATCGGCAGTTAGCAAAAGAGCGGCTGGATCCGGAGTATCGACATGGATGGTGATGACAGGAGAATCGCTGTCGACTGATTCAAGTTTTGCCGCCTGGTCAATCCAGGCCTGTCCATCAATCGCGAACACCTCGATATTATTCGGCACGGTAACCTGCGGAAAAAGACAGGCAGGCGACATTTTGAAGTCAAGTTTGGATGGCTTGGGCGCGGATAGCTGGACTGCGTCCGGCGAATGGGCTCCGGATTTGTTCGAACCTGAAAATAATTTTTCGAGATCGCTGCAGGCGCTCAAGCTGGCAGCCGAGAACAGTAAAATCGAATAACGAATCGCAAAACTTATTAATTTCATCTGAGCCGGGCTCTGGTTGATCAGCGCGTATTGTACTTCCGGTAAACTCGTGATGCCGGACATCCTCGAATAGACCAGCCGTTTGCTACCCAAAAAGCCGCTTTAGTCTACCTGCTGCGCCAATGCAAGATAGAATATCGGCCTGCCAATCAACGAGGTTCCCCGATGTCCATGCCAACCATTCCCGATGTAGCGCTTGTCGATAATACCGAGCAACGCACGCCATTAGTCCTTGTGCTGGATCGTTCCGGAAGCATGGCCGGTGCTTCGATCGAACAATTGAACGAAGGTTTGAAAGTGCTCGAGCAGGAACTGAAAAGCGATGCGATTGCGGCAAAGCGCGTCCGTATTCTGGTCGTCCAGTACGGCGGCTTTGATGAAGCCGAAATTCTCGAAGACTGGAAAGATGCGATGGATTTTGTTGCGCCGGTTCTGGTAGCCAATGGAACAACACCGACCGGGCAAGCCGTGGATTTGGCCTTGGCGAAAATCGAGGAAGAGAAACAAAATTTTAAAAATGCCGGTGTTGCTTATACACGCCCCTGGCTTTTCCTGATGTCGGATGGCCAGCCTACAGATGATTGGCAGGCGTCGGCAGAACATTGCCGTAACTCGGAGTTGGCCAACAAAGTAGCAGTGTTTCCGATTGCCGTCGGCGGCGGTGCCCAAACCGATGCGATGGGCCAGTTCAGCAGCAAGGGTGCGGCCAACGTCAAGCGCTTGGATGGACTCAAATTCCAGGAATTATTCCTGTGGTTAAGTGCCAGCATGAAAGTAGTCTCGCAAGCCCGTCCAGGCGGTCAAGCCCAGTTGCCAGCTGCCGATAGCTGGTCAAACGCACCCACTTGATGCTGTGCCGGGTCTACGCGGCTTCCGCGATCGGAAAATCGCATATTGATGGTGGCATTCCCTGTCAGGATGCGTTTGCATTAAACGCCATTGACGATGTATTGATTGCCGCCGTTTGCGATGGTGCTGGTTCTGCTGCCTTGAGTGATGTCGGTTCGAATCTGGTCGCCAGCACACTGGTATCGGCAATCGCCGATCAATATCGCGCCGGTGAAGCACTGCATCTGCTCGATGTCGAAGCGTTCAAAATTAAGATTGAAGCATTGGTGGCTGTAGCACGAGTTAGTCTTGAATCACTGGCGCAAACCGAAAGCCGGATGCTGGGTGATTATTCTGCAACGCTGGTCGGTGCTGTTACGTCTGCTGACCAGGGGTATTTTTTTCATATCGGCGATGGTCTCGCGATTGCCCAGTCGGCGGCACCGGAAAATGGCAATATTATTTCCCTGCCGGAAAATGGCGAATACGCCAACGAAACCTATTTCATCACTGGCAGCGAGTGGGCAGCACATTTGCGTGTGACACCCATCGACAACGCGATCAATATGCTTGCACTGATGTCGGATGGCGCCATGCCATTCGTGATGAGCAAAGGTAATGCCGATTTTTATCGTCCGTTTATCGATCCGGTCGCCGCTTATCTGGAAACGGTATCGGAACCCGATGGCAGCAAGGCGCTGGAAGGCACATTGTCGGATGCAAGGACACATCAAATTACTTCGGACGACAAAGCCCTGCTCATCGCGTTGTGGCGCTAATTCCCTCAAATGAGTTTTGTCCCTGGCAGCAAGGTATGGATTGACGGACCGTTAAAAAGCGCCGTCACGCTTGGCGCGCTGCTGAAAAGCGGTGGTGCTGGCAGCGTTTTTTTAATTCGTGAAATGCCGGCGCAGGTTGCCAAAATCTATCATCGCGAATTGGCGTTGGCGACCTACGAACGCAAATTGAAAGCGATGCTTTTGCTGACGCCGAATTTGCCCGACATCAATGAAGCCGGGAATCGGTTTGTGCAAATTGCCTGGCCGCAATCCATTTTGCGCGATGACCGTGGCCGTTTTATCGGCTTCACGATGCCATCGCTGGATATCAAGGCGACCAGCGAGCTTGAATACATCATGCAGGAGCGGCAAGCGCGCGCCGAAGGCCTGCCGATTGGCCTGGGTACGAAAATTACGCTGGCGGCCAATCTGAGCGCAGTGATTGCCGAATTGCATCGGCAACATCATTACGTGGTGGATATGAAACCGGTGAATCTGCGTTTCTATCGGCGATCACTGTATATGGCGATGCTCGATTGCGATGGTTTCAGTATCCAGGGGCAGAGTGAGCGTTTTGAAGCACCGCAATTTACCCCGGACTATCTGGCACCCGAGTTTCACCTAAACGGCATTGATGCTGCCGGCGAGGAAGATCAGGATCGATTCGCACTGGCCGTCGTGATTTTCCAGTTGTTGAATTTCGGCATTCATCCCTTCACCGGCAAGCCGAGCTCCGATCATGTGCCTACTGATATTCCCGGACGAATTGCGGCGCGTTGTTACGCCTATGGCCTGAAGCCGCACAAAGCCATCACGCCGAGCATGGTGAGTGGTCATGAGACCATGAATACCCGGTTGCGACATTTATTTGATCGGGCTTTCGAGAGCACGGGCGCTTCGCGACCCTCGGCTACCGAGTGGGCGAATGCACTGAAGCAATTTGCTCAAAAATCAACCGGTAGTCTGGTAGTTTGCAAAACCGACAAAGAGCATCAGCATTTTGTCGAACATACCTGTGCTGCATGCGCGCGCGAAAATTTGTTAAAAAAAGCGAGGCAGGCAACACGCAATCCTCCTGCGGTAAAACTACACCCGACCATGCGTCCTGCATTGCGTCAGTCGCCTCGAGTTGCTACCAAGAGCAAGCGCTCGTTACGTAACTTGCGTTCGCCGGTTCCGGTCAAACACAGGCATAAGTCGATCGCAAAGTCGGCACCTTATCCGTTTAAAAAATATGTGCCAATTTACACGCCGCCTTCGCCGCAATTCAGCCACTGGACGAACTGGAAATGGTTTTATGGGCTTCCGATAGCGGTCATCGCCGTGCTGTTTTTCCTGATCAGCCGTTTTGAACCAAGCGGTGGCTCGTCCAATCAACCAAATGAGTTTGGCAGAACAGCCAGCGAAGAAATTGCGTATCAACATGCCGTTGAAGAGTGGCGTCGAGTCAATCTGAAAAAGGTCGTTGAAGCTGAATTTGTCGCCGCGCCTGATCTGGATGAAACAGGTCGGTTGGCGAACGAGGCGGCCAATGCAATGGCCGCCGGCGACGTTGGAACTGGTAAAACAGCCATTGCCGAGTTTATGCGTGTTGCCAGTACGCATCGAGGTCCGCTCGCTTCGAGCACGGATCGACATAATAGTGCGATGTCGGAATACGTATCTTCGCGCGATATGACGCCCGAGATGATCGATGCCAGACAGAAAAAAATGATTCAGAACTTCAATCACATTCTGTCTCTGGATCCACTTGCCGTCCAAACCGCCGAAGAGCTGGCCTGGCTTTATGCCATGAACAAGAAAATGCCGGATGCAAAGGCTTGGTTTCTGCAGACACTATGGGGGCAACCTGAAAATGCATCTGCCTGGTATGGTCTTGGTATCAGCGAGCTGGAGGCCGGAAATGACGATGCCATCATTGGCATGTTTGTAATTGCCGAGCTTTTTCTGTATCAAAAAAATGCGGAGCCCGGTGGCAGGTCCGCGAAAAATCAGCCAAGAAGCAATGCATCGAGAAGTATTATTCAATCGAGAATCGAATATCTTTACTATCAGTTGCCGCCCACCGAAAAAAAGAAATTTACGGTGCTCAAAGTCAGGGCGCAACAATTGGTCGATGAGCTGCTTGGCAATGGTTTTCAATTCGGCGAAGACAAGCCAGCAGCTACAGAAGTGGAAGCAACGCAAACGCAGCCGGTTAACTAGGCAATATCGGAAACCCATGTTCATTGCGAACCTCTGCAACGGCCTGGCTGGCAATCTGTTCGCGCAGACTCTGGCCGCTCAACAAGAGCGGAAGTTGTTCGCGCTGTAGGCGCAGCGCATTGGCGAAAGCAGTACTGGCCTGTTCGTTTTTTTGCTGGGCAGCATAGACATTGCCCAGTGACTCCCATGTTTTGCTGTCGGGCTGCAAAGAAACAGCGCGATTCAACAAAGATTCGGCTTTTGAATAATTTTTCCCCGCGCCATGCAGCTTGCCGAGCGCAGCGTGCAGCGCTGCGTCATCGGGATGTTGCGGTAACCAGGCTTCACACATGCCAATACGTTGATCATTGGCATGCGTGGAAATAGCGGCAAGACTGCCAAGTAATTCGGGCGTCCAGAATTGGCTGAGTTGATCACTCAACACCTGCACCGCTCTGGTTTCCAGGGCCAGTGCATCTGCACGAGCGGCGAAAGCCTGCAGTATCGGAGTGCTTTGCTGCAGGCGATCGGACAAGGCGTTCCATTGTTGCAGGAAGACATCGGCATCGCCGCTTTGCCGAAGTGCACTGGCGTGCAATTGAATCTCCAGGTCTGCCAGTGATTGCGCCGGCAGTGCTTGTTCTTTTCGTAATGCATTGATCAGGCCAAGCGCATCGGTGGCGCGATGATTTTTTTCTAGCGCCTGCAAGTAGCAAAGTTGGCCCAGCGGCGATAGTTTTCTTGCATCGTGCAGAGGAATAAGCAGGGCAAGTGCATGGTCGGAGTTGCCATTTACCAATGCACGCGCGGCTGCCTGTTCCTGAGCCGCGTGAGGATTGTGTTGCAGCAGTGCGGTGAAATGCTGCATGGCTCGCTGTGGTTCATCGAGCTTCATCGCGGCATCGTAGGCGGCCATCAGCGCAATCGTTTTGATGTCGAGCTCGTTGGCGGCTTTCAATAGTAAATTTTCGGCGCGGGCATAACGGCCTTCATGCAAGGCCTGCATGCCATTGATCAGGCGAAGCCGTGCCTGTTTCTTCGCCAATGATTGCCAGGCATTGAACGGCAGTCGCAACAAAAACCAGAGCGACCAAAGCGCAACCGAAATCAGCAGCCAGAAAATCAGGCCGTAGGCAACGGTGGTTTCAATGATTTTTCCATGCCAGCGGATCAGCACGAAACCCATGTCGGTCGACAAAACTTCCCAGGCGATCGCACCTACCGCCGCCAGCAATAGACACCAGATCAGGCCACGAAAAACATTCATGGATTTTGTCCGCGTTGCAGCGAAACCGAACGCAGTAATTGCAGCGAACTACCGGCAGCCGGAACATTCAGTCGAATATCCTGTTTTGCCAGTAGCGATAATTTTGCGCGACGTTCGCGCAGTACCGGCCCATCGGCATACAATCGTTTCAGCCAACTATCGATGCGACGGACACTCGCCTGGAAGCCGGTGTTGTCGCGCTTGTCCAGCGCACTTCGAGCAAGTGCGATTTCAAGCAGTAAAGCTGCTTCGGCAGCACTACGATCGTTCGCCCCGAGCAGCGACTGTTCATCAGCCGAACGTACTTGCACCATTGCATCGAGCAAACGCTGGAAGCCGTTTCTGTTGGTTTTCGAAGCCGTGTCCGTTTGCCCGGGCAATCGTGCGGATAATTGCGGCAAACTGGCTTCGAGTGCATCGAGTTCGCCGGCGGCAAGAGGTTTTCTGTCGCTCACGCTACTCATGGCCTGCATTTCCTGCAGCAGACTTTGACGCATATTGATCATCTGCGAATCACGCATATCGGAAGCCACTTCATTGGCCAGGCGCATGGCGCGTAAAGCACCCTGCAAATCTCCGTCAACGCGAATGCGGGCATCGGCAAGAATCAATAATAATTCGAGCGCTTCCAGCTGCACCGATTGTTTTGAATCGTTTTGTTCTTTCGCCATTTCGCGGACGTTTTCTTCGAGGATCGCGGCGCGTTGATTGACGCCAAGCACTTCGTCACGCAATAAACCGGTACGCGATTGTGCATCGGCCAATTTTTTCTCGAGACTTTGTTGCAGTCGCAGGGCGCGTTGAAGTTGCTGTTCGGTGCTCAGCAAGCGGGCGTCCAATGCTTCCGGGCTCAAATCGATGGCATTCGTTTGCAATACCGGTTTGGACCACGGTTGCCACATGGCCAGAGCCACCGCGGCGGCAAGCAGCAGTAACACTAAAATCCAGATGCCCGAGCGCCTGATAACGGGGCTTCCGGCGTCAGAGTTGAATTCGTTATCGTCACTCACGGCATAGACTCTTTCTGGGATGCAATATGCTATCGCACCTGTTGCGTTTGCACATGTTCTAAATG
>JAYUWO010000104.1:0-15562 GCA_043753545.1 Arenimonas sp. | reverse complement strand
GCATGCGCATCAGTTTCCTGCGTTCGATCGAAAACGAATCCGCCATGAAGGCGACAAACGGATAACCTTTTGCGGCGCAAACCATCGCGAGTGCAATGCCGGTATTGCCGGAAGTGGCTTCGACCACTTCCTGGCCGGGTTTCAGTATTCCGCGTTGTTCGGCATCAAGAATAATTGCATGTGCCAATCGGTCTTTCACCGATGACATCGGATTGAAAGCTTCGAGTTTGACGTACATCTCCACGCCGGCAGGCGCCAGGCGATTGATGCGAACGATGGGTGTGCGGCCGATGGTGTCGAGAATGCTGTCGTAGATCATGGCAAGGTCCTTTATGTGGCGTTGCTTGGATAAAACGCAGAATGGTGATGTTTCTGGTCAACCGGTAGGTCGGGCCCTAGCCCGACTTGTGCATCATTGCAACCTGTAACAGCGTCGGGCCCTGGCCCGACCTACGTATTTAAATTGAACCCCAACGATTTAATATCTTGCAAAATAATTCGGCGGTTTTCTGGGTGTCATAAACGGCGGAATGCGCTTCATCCGCATTCCATTCAATGCCGGCAGCTTGCACGGCACGGCTCAACACGGTTTGGCCATAAGCCAAGCCCGCCAGGGTGACGGTATCGAAAACACTGAACGGATGAAATGGATTGCGTTTGTGTTCGACGCGGGCAACGGCGGCATTGATAAAGCCGAGATCGAAATGGGCGTTATGTCCAACCAGAATGGCGCGTTGGCATTCAGCTTTGCGCGCGGCCATACGCACGGCATGAAAAATATGATCGAGCGCTTCGCGTTCCGGTTTTGCATCGCGAAATGGATGAGTGACATCAATGCCGGTAATTTCGAGTGATTTGGGATCGAGCTCGCTGCCAGGGAAGGGCTCCACATGTGTGGTAGTGCATTCGCCGGGCGTGAAGACACCGTTGGTATCCATCAGGATGGGAATGGCCGCGATTTCCAGCAAGGCATGGCGATGGCATTCAAACCCGCCGGTTTCCACATCCACGATGACGGGCAGGAAACCGCGAAAACGATCGGCTATGCGCAGGGGGGAAGTCGGCTCGGTCATGGCCGACAGGATATCAGCTATTCATGCTCTGACATAAAGCGAAATGCCGCCCAGCGTCACTGCGGCAGCGCTTACGGATAAGCCGAATACCGGAAATAAAATGCTCAGCGGTGCTGCAATCACAAGCAGCCCCAGGCTCCATGCACGCAAGTCCAGAATATTCTCTTTGCCATCCATGCGGGTGAAATTCGCGATCAAGGCATCCAGGCTCAATTTGCCGGCACCTCGAAAGATCAAAGGCAGCAACATGGCGGCGAAAAGCAGTGGAAGTTTGAAATTTCCGAAGCCATCATCGGAAATTGCGTAGCCCATTGCCAAATCTCTCAGTGTTTCCCAACTCATTGGCCAATGCACGGCAGCAGTCGCAACAATCGTTAATACGAACAAGCTGAAAGCGAAGAAACGCGTTCCCAATCCCAACAGCAGGGCAAGCCCGCCAATCAGTTCAAACCAGGTTGCCATTAACCAGCTGATATCGGCGGGGACAATATTGAAAGGAAACGGGAAGTCCGATTGAATGTCGGCAAACCAGTTTTCACCGCGATATTTTTCGATGCCGGATTCCCAGAATTCCCAGGCAAGCAGTAAACGCAGGCCTAGAGGTGAAAGCCATTCGCCAACGCCCAGCAAACGAGCCGTGATAGCGGCATACAGATCGGTAATTTTTGTAAACATGAGTCTTCCAGGTAATGTGCACGAAGGCTTTCGTGCACGGTTAACGATTACCTGATAAGAGTCAGACAGTAGGACGAAGGGTTCGCTGCTCGAGTAAATTTTCGTACAGGCCGATACCCAGTTCGATAAACGATGCCAGGTCATCGGCATTGGCTTCTTCGGCAAGTGCAGTCAACTGCTGTTTAGCCGTGAGTTCGGGGGCGTCGCTGATCAATTGCAGTAATCGAAAAATCAGGGCGCTGATCTCTTCGAAATGCACTTTGTATTCCGGGTCACGTCGCACCAATAAAAATGTTGGCGAGTCGGGAGTTTCTTCGGGAAGAAAACACGGGCCCAAGCGATGCACTGGCCATTGGTAACCCAGTGGCCACGCCAATGAAGACAAGCTGAAGGCGCTATCGAGAATGTTTTCACGGCTGACGGTGAAATCGATATCGGCTTCATCGTTCTCGGCCAGATCCAGTGCCAGTTCTACCCATTCGTAATGGGCTAGCTCGAGTAACCATGCCGGGTCATTCACGCCTATGCCGGCACGGGTTTCCAGATAACGGATGAATTCGCGTGGTACTTCCGGGAATAAATGCGTCTGGCACAAATGTTCGCGATAGAAAGCGCGCACAAGTTCATGCCAGGTTTCGTCGTCGAGTATTTCGCGAATTACAGGGAAATTGCCCGCCAGCAAACCTTCGATATTGTTGTAGAACAGTTCGCGATATATCGCCAGGCGACGATCTTCGATATCCGGCGGCGGCGAATTCGATTCCGGATCACGAATATGTTTCGACAATGCGAATTGCTGTTGTCGCAGTAGCTCAGGCGCTTGCATGCTGCGCCGTCCTGGAGTCATGAAAAACTTGTCGTTCACGAATCTGGCTAACTTCCGAGATCAATTCCCCGAAAGCAGGAAAATTGAAATCGCGTTCGAGTAGAGTAGGGCGGAGCCCGTGCACCCGATAAGCCTCGGACAATATCGACCAGACTTCGGGCTTGACGGGAGCGCCATGAGAATCAACTTTCAGATCATCCGCTTCGTCGTAGTGGCCGGCGATGTGGATATAGGAAATGCGGTCGCTCGGTAGGCGATGCAGAAAATCGATCGGGTCGTATCGGTGATTGATGCTGTTGACGATAATGTTGTTTACATCGAGTAGCAAATCGCAATCGGCTTCGGCCAAGACGGCATTGATAAAATCGATTTCCGGCATGGCCTGGTAAGGTGCGGCATAGTAGGAAACATTTTCGACGGCAATGCGCTGTCCCAAACGATCCTGTACATGGCGAATACGCGCCGACACATGATGTACGGCTTCTTCGGTAAACGGAATCGGCATCAAATCGTATAGCTGGCCATCATCGGCGCAGTAGGAAAGATGTTCGCTGAACATCGGAACGTGATGCTGTTGCAAAAAACGGCGCAGCTTAAATAGATAGGTTTCATCAAAAGGCTCGACGCCGCCCAGAGACAGCGAGAGCCCATGACACACCAGCGGGTAACGTGAAGTTAAATCCTGCAATGTTTCGCCATAGCGGCCACCTACGCCAATCCAGTTGTCGGGTGCGCATTCGAGAAAATCGAATGCGCCGACTTCGGCAGTTTGCAGCGGGCCTAATAAAGCCCGCCGCAGACCGAGTCCGGCAGTATTTGTAGCGAGTGTGCGAGTTGCAGTCATGTTTCGCGCTTATTTCTTCTTGTCGGCACCGCATTTGCCTTCGCCGCATTTACCTTCCATCTTGGCCTTGTCGGCGCCACATTTGCCTTCATGCATGGCTTTCATTTCAGCGGAGGTGATTTTACCGTCTTTGTTCTTGTCCATGCTGGCAAACATGGCGTCGGCATGTGCGCGGTGTTCTGCGTTGGTAATGGTGCCATCCTTGTTTTTGTCGGCCATCATCATGCCGCATTTACCCTCGTGCTTGGCCTTGTCGGCGCCACATTTACCTTCACCGCATTTGCCTTCGGCTGCTTTTGTTCCTGCTGCCTTTTTCATTTCAGCGCCACATTTACCTTCACCACATTTGCCTTCTGCAGCCTTGGTGCCGTCGGGTGTGTTGACTTGATAGCCGCTGCCGAGTTGTTTGACGGCAAATGCAGATTGGGAGACTGCGAGACCACCCAGCAACAGGGCGCCAGTGGCAAGCATGAAAGGTTTCATTGATTTATTTGACATGGAATTTCTCACTTTTGTTGGGTTGATAAAAGATTACGCACTTAGATATTCGCGTGCCAGTGCCCGGGCACGGTGTAAACGGGCTTTGCAAGCCTCCTTGCTCAACTGCAGCTGGCACATGATTTCCTGGATCGAAAAACCATCGAGATCACGCAGCAGTATGATTTCGCGGTAATGAACCGGTAGTGACTCCAAAGCCATGGCGACATCGCGCGCCAGCCCCTTTTGTTCGGGATAATGCGGGCCTTCGATGTCTTCGGTAATCGGCACTTGCAGCAATGCCGCCTTGGCGCGTTTGTAACGGTTGCATTCGCGTTTGACGATGCGGAACAGCCACGACGTGAATACTTCCAGATTGCGAAGGTCACCGATTTTTCGCGAAACAATAAACAACGAGTCCTGCACTGCATCTTCGGCATCGTTGATGGCGCAATGAAATTCGGCAAATCGGCGCAGGTCTTGGCGCGATTTTTTAAGCACGCGTTCCAAGGCTTGTGGGTCGCCCTTGCGTGCTTCGGTCAGATCGCATGTGAGTGCCGTCATTTTTTGTTTCCCTGTCTTGTCAGTATGAACTTCAAGACTAAAGAGACCAAGGGTATGCAAAAGGGTTCGCGGGAGAGGTAAAAATATAAAAAAACCCGCCGGTAGGCGGGTTTTTTTCGGATTACTTTTACTGGAAAGCCCTATTGGCTGGTCGAATCACGCTTTTCGCGCTTCTCCGACAGGGTCTCGCCATGCACCAGGAACCAGGTGTTTTCGGCAATATTGGTCGCATGGTCGCCGATGCGTTCAATGTTTTTCGCCATAAATAGCAGATGCGTGCACGGGGTAATTTGCTTGGGGTCTTCCGCCATATACGTCAGCAGTTCGCGGAACAGGGCAGTGTATTGCAGGTCCAGTTCGGCATCACGGTCGCGTACGGCCTTGGCGGCATCGGCATCGCGATTGGCGTAAGCGGTCAAGGATTCTTTCACCAAGGCATTGGCCAGTTTCGCCAAACTGGGCAGGCTATGTGCCAGCGATACGGGGGCACCCTGGTTTAATACCATCGAGCGTTTTGCGACGTTGGCGGCATAGTCGCCGATACGCTCGATGTCGGAAGAAATACGCAGCGCGGCATACACTTCACGCAGGTCGCGCGCCATCGGCTGACGCAGGGCCAGCAAGCGCAGCACATCATTGCTGACTTCGTGTTCGAGTGCGTCGATGGCGTCGTCATTGGCAACAACGCGGCGTGCTGCATCACTGTCGCGGCGTTGCAGGACGTCGACGGCAGCATCGAGTTGCGATATGGCAATCTCGCCCATCCGCTGGATTTCGCCGTAAAGGCGCTGAAGCTCGCTGTCGAAACTTTTTACGATGTGGTCGTGTGTAGGTGCCATTTTTTTATTCGCTCTTTCGTGAATTCGGTATTTAAACGCCAGTTTTTAGCCGAACCGGCCGGTAATGTAATCTTCGGTTTGTTGCTTGGTCGGTTTGGTGAACATGGTTTCAGTCACGCCGAATTCCACCAGCTCGCCCAGATACATGAAAGCGGTGAAGTCCGAACAACGCGCGGCCTGCTGCATATTGTGGGTAACGATGAGTATCGTGAATTGCTGCTTCAGTTCGGCAAACAATTGCTCGATTTTTCCGGTGGCGATAGGGTCGAGTGCCGATGTCGGTTCGTCGAACAAAATCACTTCGGGCTTCAGGGCAACGGCACGTGCGATGCAGAGACGTTGTTGCTGGCCACCGGATAATCCCAATGCGCTCTGTCCTAGTTTGTCTTTGACCTCGTCCCACAACGCTGCCTGGCGCAAGGCTTCTTCCACGCGAATGTTCATGTCGGCTTTCGACAGCTTTTCGTAATGGCCGATGCCGTAGGAAATATTGTTGAAAATCGTCATCGGGAACGGCACTGGCTTCTGGAAGACCATGCCGATTTTGCTGCGTAATTTATTCAAGGAATATTTTGGATCGAGTACGTTTTCGCCATCCAGCATCACTTCGCCGTCGGCACGCATGCCCGGATAAATCGAATAGATGCGGTTGAAGATGCGCAGCAAGGTCGACTTGCCGCAGCCCGAAGGACCAATTAGCGAGGTCACGCATTTCTCCGCAACATCGAAATTGACATCCTTGATGGCCTTGAAATCGCCGTAATGAAAATTCAGATTCCGCGCCGTCAATTTCGCCGGTGCATTCACGGCAGAAGCATTTGCCTGCACCGTCATCGGTTTGCGGGATAGGGAGATGTCAGTCATGTTGAACCTTGTTTCTTAGCAGAAGAATGCGTGCCGTAACGCTGATCAGCAGTACGAAAAGAGTGACAAGCAGTGCGCCTGCCCAGGCAAGTTGTTGCCAATCTTCGAACGGACTTTTTGCGTACTCGTAGATGGTCATCGGGATATTCGCCATGGGTGACATTGGCGAAAAGCTCCAGTATTGGTTATTGGTGTTGGTAAATATCAGGGGTGCGGTTTCACCGCTGATGCGGGCCAGGCCGAGTAATACGCCAGTGGTAATGCCCGAGCGAGCGGCACGATAGAGAACATTTGTTGTCACCTTCCATTGCGGGACGCCGAGCGACAAGGCCGCTTCACGCATCTGGGTCGGCACAAGGCGCAACATTTCATCGGTAGTACGAACCACGACCGGCAATACGATAAAGCCAAGTGCGATCACGCCGGCGTAGGCCGAGAAACTTTCCATCGGGCGCACGATAATCGTGTAGATAAACAAGCCCAGTACAATCGAAGGTGCCGACAACAAGATGTCGTTGATGAAACGAATCACTTCGCCACGTTTGGTATGGTTCGCGTATTCCGCCAGATAGGTGCCCGCCGCGATACCGACCGGAGTGGCCCACAATACGGCCGACAGACAAAGCACGAGGCTGCCGACCAGGGCATTGGCCAAACCGCCCGGTTCGCCGGGAGGTGCCGTGGTCGTGGTAAACAAGCTCCAGCTCAGTGCCGGCAAGCCTTTCGAAAACGTCGTCCACAATATCCAGCCCAGGAAAAAAAGGCCAATCATGGCGGCAGTGAAAGACAAGACCATCGTGACGCCATTCACGATACGGCGGCGCAAGTAAATATTGTCAGCTTGGGAAGCCATTATTTGCCCTCCCGGTGTTTAAGGCTCAATAACAGTAACTTTGCTACTGACAGAACGCAGAAACTCACGATAAACAACAAGAAACCTAGGCCCAGCAACGCAGCACGATGTTCGTCGGCAAAGGCTTCGGAAAATTCATTGGCAATCGTGGCGGAGATCGACGTGCTGGGCTCGAGCAAACTTGCCAGACGGTTCGCGTTACCGATCACGAATGTTACCGCCATCGTTTCACCCAGTGCGCGACCAAGTCCGAGAAACACGCCGCCAATCACGGCTGATTTTGTGTAAGGTAAAACCACATCCCATACCACTTCCCAGGTTGTTGAACCCAGTGCGTAGGCCGACTCTTTGAGACGAGAAGGAACGGTAAGAAAAACCTCACGCATTACCGAGGCGATAAATGGAATGATCATGATGGCCAGCACGGTGCCGGCCGTGAGCAGACCGACACCAATGGGCACGCCCTGAAAATATTGGCCAATCAAGGGCAGCTGGCCCATCTCGTCATTGATCCAGGGGTACACGTGTTCGCCGAGCATCGGCACCAGAACGAACAGACCCCACATGCCGTAAATGATCGAAGGAATGCCGGCCAGCAATTCAATCGCGATGGCAATCGGCGTGCGAATCCAGGGCGGTGCAACTTCGGTAAGAAACAAGGCAATGCCGAAACTGATCGGCACCGCAAGCAGCAACGCAATCATGGAACTGACCAGCGTGCCGACGATGGGCGACAAGCCGTGGAATACATTATTTGCAGGATCCCAGAAATCGGTCGTAATGAATTTCCAGCCTTCCTTTGCAAAGGCATCCTGACCGCCGGCAAACATCACGTACATCGCACCGATCAGGGAGAACAAAACAAAAAAACCTGCGGAGGCAAGTATCCAGTGAAATAGTCTGTCCTTGAAATTGTCCGAGCTTGCTCGTGCTTCGACAATTTTTAATCTTTCGGCAAGGGCGGCGGAGCTACTCATTGATCACGGTCTCAGGTGTTGAAATAGAAAGCGCCCCATGCTTTGCCGGGGCGCTTAGTGTAATGCAGTCAATAATCAATATTTGAATTTCGTTGCCCAGTAGGCTTCGATACGCTTGACCAATTCAGGCGACAAAGGCACGTAGCCCAGTTGCTGTGCGGAAGCATCGCCATTGGTGTAAACCCAGCGGAAGAACTTCATGGCTTCTTTCGCATTTGCGGCATTCTTCGGTTTTTCCGCCATGATGATGAAGTTGGTGGCGGCAATCGGCCATGCGCCTTCACCTGGGGCATTGGTAATCACCAGGCTGAAATCAACGGCTTTGGACCAGTCGGCGCTTGCACCGGCAGCTTGGATGGATTGCACGCTAGGTAGGACAAATTTACCCGCAGCATTCTTCATCGCGGTATAGGCGAGTTTGTTGGTCGTGGCATAGCTAAGTTCGACGTAACCAATGGCGCCTTTCACTTGCTTCACATAGGCGGCAACACCTTCGTTACCCTTGCCGCCGAAACCGCTCGGCCAGCGCACAGTGGTGCCTTCACCGATTTTTTCTTTCCATTCCGGACTCATCTTCGACAGATAGTTCACGAAATTGAAGGTCGTGCCCGAACCATCGGCGCGATAAATCAGGCGGATTGGCATGGCTGGCAGTTTCAATTCCGGATTTAATGCAGCGATGGCATCGTCATCCCAGCTTTTAATTTTTCCGAGATAGATGTCGGCAAGCAATGGACCCGTAAGTTTCATCTGACCGGCTTTGATGCCCGGAATATTTACCACTGGAACGATACCGCCACCGACCGACGGGAATTGGCCAAGTTTGAATTTTTTGAGATCAGCAGGCTTCATCGGGGCATCGGAAGAACCGAAGTCCACGGTATTGGCCTTGATTTGGGCGATACCACCGCCGGAGCCGATCGATTGATAGTTGACGCGGTTGCCGGTCGCCTTGTTGTAGTCGGATGACCATTTGGTCATGGCAGGAAACACGAACGATGCGCCGGCACCATTGGTTTCTCCGGCATTGACACTAAAGCTGAGTGCTGCGGCCAATCCAGCGATGACAAGCTTGCGTTTCAGTTGCTTAAACACGGGTATCTCCTGAGAGGTGATGAGTCAAAGTTTTCGATTGGGCGCATTCTGTGGCGCGAACATGACGGCTTAATGTCTTGTTTGTTTCATAAATATGACAGCTACGTAATACGTACAGTTTTACCTTCTGATTTGCTTACTCCGACCCATCGGGAGGCGATTGTCCACCATTATAGTGTCAAGTAAAGGATGCAGAAAGTCAGGTATTTGCCGGATTGGCGGCCTAAACCCTGGTGGAGCCCGCCCGAGTCATCGAGATTGCGGCGCCAGCAGATAAGCATGGATGTAGATAGCTGAATCAACGAGCTGTCACATTAAAGAAATAAAAACAACATGATGCTGTCAGAAAACTCTCCAATACTGCGCGGGTATTCAGGGGGCACTGAACACATTTTTAACAACGAACGTCTCAGTGATTCACAAACACTCATATTTTAATTACCGGAGATTTACTCATGCGTCACACCACTCTTGCACTTGCGCTCGCTGTTGCCATGGGCAGCGCCAGCTTTAATGTCGCAGCTGCCGACAACACCGATCAGCAAATTGCCGAACTGAAAGCACAACTCGAAGCCATGCAAGCCAAGATTATCGAGCTGGAAGAGCGCACTGATGCCCAATCTGATCTCAATGTTGATACGGGAACCCAGATTGCAGATATGAAAAATGCCATGCCTAAGGTGGAAACCAAGGGTGGCCTGAAAGTGACGTCTGCCGATTCGAAATTTGAATTCGCGCTTAGCGGCCGTATTCATTTCGACGCTTATAGTTTTGGTGAAGATCTAATCGCCACCACAGACACCACCGAATTCCGCCGCGCACGCTTGACGCTTGCCGGTAAAGCCTACGGCTGGGAATACAAGCTGGAACAGGATTTCTCCGCAGGCACCAATCTCGACG
Organism: Arenimonas sp.; assembly: GCA_043753545.1. Classification (GTDB taxonomy): domain Bacteria; phylum Pseudomonadota; class Gammaproteobacteria; order Xanthomonadales; family Xanthomonadaceae; genus Arenimonas. The sequence continues at coordinate 5,575 of JAYUWO010000104.1, read as the reverse complement.
GTTTGCGCGATGCCTATATTGCGAAAAACATGCTGGGTGGCAAGTTCACTTTTGGTCATTTCAAGCCGTATCGTTCGATGGAAGAGCTGACCAGCTCGAATGAAATCCTGATGATGGAACGTCCGTTTTCTTCGGCCACCGGTTTATACAGCGGTCGTCAATTCCAGCAAGGTGTTGGCTATTTGAGAGGTGGTGAGAACTATACCCTCGGCGTCTCGGCATTCAATTTGCGTGGTGCTGCAACTGCTCGTAATGAAGGCCTCGGCGCCGCGGCACGATTCACCGTTGCCCCGATCAACAATGAAGACACCCTGCATTTCGGTATTTCGGCAAGCGCGGAAAATGCCAACTCGAATTCTCCGAATCTCGTGGCGACGGCCAACTACGCCGGCCGTCGTGGCCCTGCACAAACCATCGCTACAACATTGGGCGGAATCAACGGCGGTTCGATTTCGACTTTCGGCCTCGAGGCAGCAGCTTCATTCGGCCCATTGTTCCTTCAGAGCGAATACACCCGCAGCTCGTTCGAACAGGCGCTGACCGATCAAGACGTGACCAGCTGGTATGTACAAGGCAGCTGGTTCCTCAATGGTGGGCACAAGGCATATAAACCGGCCACCGGTGTATTTGGCGGCCCGAAAGTGGGCGACAACGGATTGTGGGAAATTACCGCCCGTTACGACACCATCAAGAACAACGATATCGTCAATCGCGAAGTATCGAGCGTTATCCTGGGCTTGAATTACTACATCAATCCCAACTTGCGCGTAATGGTTAACTACACCATGGGCGAGAACGAAGTGAACGGTGACGAGACCGACCAACTCGCCGTGCGTACGCAATTTAGTTTTTAATTATTCGTGAATTGACGAATAGAAAAAGCCCCGGCTATGTCGGGGCTTTTTTTGCAATATGAAAGTATAGCTAATTAGCTATTTTAGAGCATCGTCTTCCCCGCGCAGGCGGGAAGTGCTTTTCAACAGCGAAGCTGGTCTTCCAGCACCCTTGCTTTGATGTATGGCGGCAATGGGAGCTTTCGGCGTAGGAGCGTCCTTTAGGCGCGATAAATCCCGCAAGGTCTATCGCGCCTAAAGGACGCTCCAACGAGATCAAACCCTTTTGGCAATGAATGAAGTCACTGGGTCCCCGACAAGAGCATTCGGGAATGACGATGTTTTATTTATTTCGAAAACCATCGGCATTCATTTCAAAAGCCATTGTCATCTATTTAAAAAACTATTGTCTTCCCCGCGCAGGCTGGGATCCAGCGCCGTTGCTTTGATGCTGGAAGTCGCTGGGTCCACGACAAGAGCATTCGGGGATGACGTATTTTGAGTTTCGCCATCACAGGAGCCGGTCAGCCAATCATAGGATTATCGGGATGATTGGAAATAGAAAAAACCTTGGCTGTTTTATTCGCTGGTTTTTTCCTTGAAACTGCACAAATCCCGAATGACGCAATGGGGGCAATCGGGCTTTCTTGCCTTGCAGACATAGCGGCCATGCAAAATCAGCCAATGATGCGCGTTCAATAAATATTCGGGCGGCACGGCTTTCATCAATTTATCTTCGACGGCACGAACGGTGCTGCCTTTCGCCAGACCAGTGCGATTGCCAACGCGGAAAATATGGGTATCCACGGCCATTGTCGGCATGCCAAAGGCCGTGTTGAGGACGACATTCGCCGTCTTGCGTCCAACGCCGGGAAGGGCTTCGAGTGCCTCGCGGGTCTTTGGAACATCGCCGTCGTATTCGTCCTGCAGAATCTTGCAGGTTGCCATGACGTGTTTGGCTTTGCTGTTAAATAGGCCAATTGTACTGATGTATTTCTTTAGATCGGCTTCGCCCAGTTTCCAGATCGCAGCCGGCGTATTGGCCACAGGGAATAATTTTTTCGTGGCCTTGTTGACGCCAACGTCGGTTGCCTGTGCAGACAACATGACGGCAATCAGTAATTCAAACGGGTTTGAATAGACCAGTTCGGTTTTCGGGTTCGGATTTAATTCTGCGAGCCGCGAAAATAATTCACGGCGTTGATCTGATTTCATGGCGTTTTTTTCGATTGCTCGCGTTTAGCCTTGGCCCGAGCCAGGGCCTGGGCGATGGCGTCGGGTGTCGTGGCCTGTTCTTTCTTTTCTTCAAGGCGCTGATACTTTTCTTCCGTCACGCGAACAAGACGCAGGTTTCTACGTTCGTAACGCAAGCGCGCGGCATCGCGTTTGGCTTGTTCTTCGGGGCTGCAGGGTTTCACTTCGGCTCCGGAATTATCGGCCGACAAAGTTCGGTTTGCGTTTTTCCAGGAATGCACCGGTGCCTTCTTTCATGTCCTCGGTCGAGAACGCAATCGCAAAGCTTTGGGTTTCATAATCCAGACCGACATCCAGTCCCGCTTCGCCACCGATATGGACCGCATCGATCACGCCACGCAATGCTTGCGGCGCAAGATTTGCCAAATGGGTGGCAAATTTTTCGGTTTCTTCCAACAAAATATCCACAGGGAAAATTCGCGTAACCAAATTCAGTGCGAATGCACGGGCGGCATCGATGGTCTGGCCGCTTAAACATAATTCAAGCGCGGGCCCACGGCCCGCGAGACGCAGCAATCTTTGTGTGCCGCCAAAACCCGGAATCAAACCAAGATTAACTTCGGGCTGGCCAAACTTTGCCGTATCGGCGGCAAATCGCAGATGGCAGGCCATCGCTAGTTCCATGCCGCCACCGAGCGCAAAACCATTAATCATTCCGATCACGGGTTTTCCGCTCTGTTCGATTTTGGACATTAGTTTTTGGCCGTGTCTGGAAAAATCACGTGCCTGTACAGGGCTGAGTCCATTCATTTCGGAAATATCGGCACCGGCGACAAAGGCTTTCGGGCCAGCACCGGTCAGGATAATGACGTTCACCGAGTCATCGGCAGCGGATTGGTCAAACGCGATATGTAGCTCGCTGATAGTTGCGTGATTTAGCGCATTGAGCTTGTCGGGGCGGTTCAAAGTAATGGTGCGAACTTTGTCTTTTTGGCCGATTGCGAGGTTCTGAAATGCCATGAAAACTCCAAATGCTTGAATGTAGGGAACTTTGCAGTATGAAACAGGTCTCAGCAGTTACGATGGGGCCGTCCCTCAGTGGCGGTTCAGCGTCAAGGCCGGTATCCTATCGCGTCTCGGGACGGTTGCTAGTCCCGTTTATTTTACTGGAGATTCACTAAATGAAATTGCGTTTGTTGGCTGCCACCCTGGCGGCACTTAGTTTAACCGCCGGCGCTGCGTTGGCTCAAACCGCTCCTGGGAAACCCGCTGGACCGCAGGCTGCCCCAGCTCAACAACAATTCACTGCACCGGATAAAGCCACCCTGAGCTATGCGCTTGGTTACGAGCGTGGTGCAATGATTGCACGTTCGGGCACCGATGTTGACCCGGCTGCCGTTGCTCGTGGTTTGCAAGATGCGATGGCGAAAAGAGCGCCAACCACGTCGGAAGAAAAAATGGGTAACGCGCTGGGTTACCTCCAACAAAAAATTGAAAAAGATGCTCGCGCAGGCTATGAAAAAGTAGCACGCGAAAACAAGGTAAAAGCCGATGCTTTCATGGCAACCAACAAAACCAAGCCAGGCGTAGTTACTTTGCCCGGCGGCGTGCAGTACCGCGTGATTCAGGCGGGCACGGGTGCCAAGCCGACCGCAAGCGGTTCGGTGGTTGCGCATATGCGTGGCGTACTTTCCAGCGGCGTTGCCTTGGGTGACACATTCACTTCAAGCCCCTTGTCGCCGCCAACGCTGAAACTGACCGAAATGCCGCCTGGCTTGCGCGAAGCGGTTTTGTTAATGCCGGTTGGCTCGCGTTGGGAAATCACCATTCCACCAGAAAAGGGTATTGGTAAAGATGCCCGTGCACCGGGTGGTCCAAACCAGGCCATGGTTTACGATTTCCAGTTAGTCAACGTCAAGTAAAAACATAACGCGCCGGGAAACCGGCGCGTTTTTTATATGAGTAATTTTCAACGCGCGATCCTGAGTCCCTGCATCGGCATTTGCGTGCTCGATGAGACCGGGCTTTGCGAGGGTTGCCATCGCACCAGTCATGAAATTGCATCATGGTCACTCTACAACGATGATCAAAGATTGCATGTTATGGAAAACCTGTTGCCCAAACGCGAATCACGACACGCGTGATACGTGACTGAGACCGCTTTATTTTTTGATTCGCTCGCCAGCGTTCTGCACGATGCTGCAACAACTCCGGCAGATACTCCGTGGAATTACCACGAGCTGATCGATTTGATCGAGGAAAACGGCACGGCGATCAGGCCCGCGGCCGTATTGATTGGCCTGATCCAGCGCGAATCTGGCTTACATGTCATTTTTACTCGTCGCACCGAAGCGCTACGGCACCATGCCGGGCAGATCAGTTTTCCTGGTGGACGCATTGAAGAAAGCGATCAAGACCCCATCGCTGCCGCGTTGCGCGAAGCGCATGAGGAAATCGGACTGTTGTCGCAACATGTGCAGGCCTTGGGCTATCTGGATTCGTTCCTGACGATTACCGGTTTTCACGTGTATCCCGTGGTGGCGAAAGTGTCGGCTGATTTCATTCCTCAAGCAGATCCCAATGAGGTCGATGAAATTTTCGAAGCGCCACTCGAGTTTGTTTTGAATCCCCTGAATGCCAAGCCAATCGAAATTGAATATCGCGGCAGATGCCGCACGATTGTCGAGTTTCAATACAAACAATATCGGATATGGGGCGCGACAGCCTCGATGCTGGTAAATTTCAGAAATCGCATCGAGCAGGCGGCAGCGACATGAACTGGAATACGATCGTTTCCACACAAATGTTGGCTGACCATCTTGGCGATTCCGATCTGGTATTGGTTGACGCCCGTTTTGCATTGGGCGATGCGCAAGCAGGTGAACTGGCCTGGCAGGAGGCGCATCTGCCAAATGCCTCGTATGTGCACCTCGATCGCGATTTGTCCGACAAGCAAAAACCGGTGCAATTCGGAAGGCATCCATTACCGAATGCCGATGCTTTTTGCCAGACCTTGATGCGTTGCGGCATTTCGCGGCAATCACAGGTGGTGGTTTACGACGCGAATGATGGTGCAATGGCGGCTGCCAGATTTTGGTATTTATTACGACTGATGGGGCATGAAAAAGTAGCGGTGCTCGATGGTGGTTTTGCCGCTTGGCGGAATTTGGAGTTGCCGGTGAATAATGCGGCTCCGGTTTTTTTGCCATCGCTTTACCATGCCGATTTCGATCAAGCCGATATATTGGACATCGATACTGTTAGACAGAACCTGGCAAGCAATGAATTTGCCTTGCTCGATGCACGTGCCCCGGAACGTTTTCGCGGCGAGATCGAACCAATCGACAAAGTGGCAGGCCATATTCCCGGCGCTTTGAATCGACCTTATTCGCTGAATCTGGAAAATGGACGTTTTCGATCTTCCGAATTACTGAAACAGGATTTTCTCGCTCTGCTAGGCAAATACTCGGCTTCCGAAACCATCTTATATTGTGGCTCGGGTGTTACCGCCTGCCATAATTTATTGGCGATGGAAATTGCCGGATTGC
>JAYUWO010000103.1:0-5191 GCA_043753545.1 Arenimonas sp. | reverse complement strand
TTGACGTAGGCGTTCCATTTTTCCGGAGTAGCGGAGGTGAGATTGGGCACGGCCGCACGCGTCATCGAACCGGAATAGCAGGAGTCCGCTACCACCATAACTTTCTTGGCTGGCAAGCTGTTCAAAATATCACTGATGGCAGCATTTGAAATCCAGGATTTCGCATTGTTGGCCGCACCATCGGTAGGCACCCAGTAACCGGTGGCACCATTGCTGCTTAGTTCGCCATGGCCTGCGTAATACACCAACAGATTATCTTCGGGTTTCAATTTAGCCCGCATGTCACTCAAGGCGGTCAGCATTTCCAATCGTGATGCGTTCAACACCAGGGTCGTTTGATAGCCGTAACGGTTCTTCAAGACATTCGATACCGCAGTGGCGTCACTGACGGCGCTTTTCAAACCAGGATATTCGGCATCGCGATAGGCATTGTTGCCAATGACCACGGCAAAGAAGCGACCGAGTTTTACATCACGGGGCAAACTACCGACACCACCCGAACCCGAAGCCGCAACGCTGCTGCCGCCACCGGTGGCTTGCGGCAACATGGTGAACTGCAATTCGCCGCGAACACCCGATTGCTCAAGCGCTACGATTTTTACTGGCGTACCGGCCTGTGCAACGTCGATTTCGGCATTGAAGGTGCCATTGGCTGCCACGGAAATCGGCGTGCCATTCACGGTGACTTGCTTGATGGTTTTCGATGACTTCACGCGACCGACCACATTTCGTTTACCCGGCCCACGAACAATGGCGGTATTGCGGCCACGCGTTGCCACCAGGCTGGGCTCCAGAATGCTGAAATTGGCGCCACCAGCAAACACACTGGTATCCACACCACCGGCGCGACGTTCCAACGTGGCAATTTGCTGGCGTTGTGAATTGATTTGCTGTTCCTGACCCAGCATCTGGTTTTCAAGCAGCTTGGTTAGTTCATCGTCTTTTTGCTGCTTGGCTTGTTGCAATTGCGACTGTGTTTGCTGCAACTGCGCTTGCGATTGCTGCAAGGCACGGCGCTGGTTGTTCAACTGGTCTTGAGCCCGTTTAAGTTGATCGCGTAATTGTGCGGAATTCGCCTTTTCACTTTCGACCTGGCCCTGCAAGCTGCCGATCTGGTCATCCTTGGCTTTCATTTCCACTTCCACTTCGGACGAATACAAAAGCTCATCCTGAATGCCGGAAGCTTCGCGGTAAAGATTCAATGCCTTGGCGGGATCCTTGGCGACACCCAAACCTTCTTCATACAGAAATCCGAGATTGATCTTGGCGCGATTGAAACCCTGATCGGCGGCTTTCTTGAACCATTGAAACGCCATGCCGTAGTCAGGCTCGGTACCGAGACCTTTCGAATAAATTTCACCAACATTGTTTTGTGCTTCGGCACTGCCGGAATTGGCTTGATCGAGCCAGACTTTCAATGCGGTTTGATAATTGGCACGGTCGTAGGAAACATATTCACCACCGCGAATTTGGCAGTCGGCTTGCGATGTACGAATCGGGCGACGTGCCGACATGTAGGTTGCCACGCGGCCGAGCGAACGGATTTGCCCCGGCAACAGACAATCGACGATAAATAAATCTTCCGCGTTTTTCACTGCTGCACGCGCAGGCTTTACGGGTAAAGCCGCCGTTGCCAACACGAGGCAAGTCATTGCCAATGTGATGGAAAAGCGTGAACCTGGAAATTGCGAACTCATAACCTTGTCTCCGATAAAAGTGCCGAGTGCCATAAGGCTTATAGCAAGAAAAACACCCGCCGACATTAGCTGTCCCGATCAGGATATTCCCTTGCGTTACCGGTATGAACGTAAAAAGACGATATTCCAGACAGACCAAGGCCTAAAAGCGACAAAAGGCTGCCTGCAAGACATTATCGGCCGCAACGCTGCGGTAAGTGTGAGCCACGTCACACTTCACCACGATTAACCTGATTTATCCCCGACAAGGCCGTCGTTTCGTCCTACTTACCGCACTATTGTCGTTAGATGGGTAGAGAGTTAAATCAGGGGAATTTATGTCGTTCTTAGCCAGTGCTCATGCGGGCGCCAAGCGGTCAGTGTCGCTGTTTAAAAAGCATGTCGTAACAGGATGCTTTTTATTACTGAGCTGTCTAGGCGTCAACCCTGCTTTTGCGGCTGGCGAATGTTCACTCTCCTCTATCTCGGCACAGACCCAGTATGGCCAGGGTGGCGCGACCCTGGTTTTCTCTTTCACCTTGACCGATAACGGTGGCTGCAATGCCGAATCGGGTGCCGTCAAAATCATTTCCGACACCACTGAATCCGCTGTACTCAATAGGAGCACATGGAGTACAGGCGTCAGCAAACCCACCTCCATCAGCGTGAAACTTGGCGGCAATATTGGCGGCCGGGTTGAAATTGCCGTTAGCTGCAAAAACTGCGCTGCTCCGGGTGGGATGCTATTCACAGGCGTCGTAGTTGGCGACTATCTGTTTGTTGCCAAACCACTTAGCAGCATCAATAGCACCGTGCCTGCCGACACCATACTTCCCTTGACCGTGTCGCTGACCAAAGCCGGTGCCGGCATACCCGACGAGATCGTGCAATGGAAGCAAATTGGCGGGCCGGCTACCGCCACGATTGACCCGATCACGGGTGAATTTACCGATTCAAACGGCGACAACCAGATTGAATTCAAAGCCGGCATCAACGGCATCTACACTGTTCGCGCCACCGTTTGCGACCCGGCAGACACCCGATTTTGTACCGAGCTTTATGTCGATTTCACCATCGATGTTGGCGGCACACCCGGAGGCCTGCAATTCACCCGGGTTTCACCCGGCACGCCAGTAGCCGCATCGCCCGGCGACAAAATTACCTTAACGGCGGAATATTTATTTAAAAATAGCGGCTACATTGGTCAGGAAGTGACTTGGGTCATCGCGCCTTTGGGGGGTGCGTCCTTGGGAACCGGAAACACGCCGGTAACCGACAGCAGTGGCCGCGTCAGCAACGTCGTCAATATTGATTCTCCGGGAAGCTACACGGTCACCGCGACGGCGAAATGCGAAGGGCCGGAACCTGGCTGCCAACCGGCCGACATCATCTGGGTCATCAATGTCGGTAACGCCAAACTTGAAATTATCGGTGGCGATGGCCAAACGGGGGCTACCAACACGATTGCGAGTGGCTTGACGGTATCGGCAACCACTGGAGGCTCCGCCGATTTTGGCCTGACGATCAATTGGAGCGTCGAGTCCGGTGATGCGACCATCAACGCGACTTCAGGTCCGACTGATTCCGGTGGCAAAGCCGCTGCCGATGTCCTTTTTGGCAACACGGCAGGCTCCGTGATCGTAAAAGCTGCGCGTGCCGATGACCCGAACATTGCGGTGTTTTTCAATCTGGCCTCGGGAACACCGCAACTGGATAATTTGACAGGCGCACCGACAATTGCGGCGGGCCAGGCAATTTCGCTGATTACGTTCGCCAATCTTCAAGGGGTTGCACTCACCAGCGGCCGGGTCAACTTTACCAACAACAACCCCGGCACCTCCTCCATCAGTTCAACAACGAGCTTGGTGGATACGGCGGGTCGCGCTACCACTGCTTTTACTGCCACCCAGGGCGGCTTGTACACAGTGACGGCCTGTTATAGCGCGGCAGCTAGCTTTACTTGCGTTGGCGGCGACCCCACTACCACCTTCACAATCAATGTTATTGCGTTGAAAAAAATATCGGGTGATGTCCAGACATTGACGGTCGGCAATCTTTCGGCACCGCTCGCTATTCGGCTGGAGAGTGGTAATGCACCGAACCCGGCGACGATTGAATGGACTATCAGCGGACCGGGTACTTTAACCGCGCCCACAACACCAATAATCGCTGGCGGCAATAGCAGTAATACCGTGATGCCGACAGGCCCAGGAGCCATAACGGTTAGAGCCGATTGGATTTCGTCATTACGTTCGTTTCCAACGCAATCAGTCACATTCAATTTGAGTGCCGCTGCTGCAGTCACGAAAACGATTGTGGTCGATCGCACGTTGATGGAAGTTACTTCCGGAACCTCCTATGCACTGGCTTTTACCGCGCTGGATAATGGCGTACCCGCACCAGGCGTGACGCTTAATTTCTCCGCCACCAGCGATGCGGTTGTCAGCCCGAATACCTGCACGACCAATGCCAGTGGAACATGCTCTGTAACCATCAGTACCAGCTCGATGCTGTTGGGAGATTCGGGCACTATCAGCGGTTCTCGTGCCGACGAGGCATCTGCATTCGCGACTTCAACGGTCAATATCATTGCACCGAATTTAAGTTTGCCTACGCCGCCCAACGGTAGTGGACAAAACGGTCCGCCCAATACCTTGCTGCCGGAAAAACTGCGGGTTCTTCTGCGCGACGGAACGACTGATAATTTGCCCAGCGCTGGTAAAAACATCACGTGGACAGTAGCGGGAGGAAGTGGCACCACTGTTTCCAGTAGCTCGACAACAACTGACGGAAGCGGTATCGCCGAAGTCGATGTCACTCTTGGAACAGTCGCCGGCCCCGTGACGATCACCGCCCAACACAATTACGGTAGCGGCACTGTCAGTCAAACTTTTACGGTGACAATCGATCTCGTTCGCACATTGATTAGACACGATGGTGATGCCCAAAATACGCCAGCGGGTTTGGCTTTCACCGACAATGTGGTTGTCGAAGCCTTGAACAATGGATCCTCTGCTCCCGATGGCACGCAGATTCTGTTTTCCATCGGCGCTGGCAGTACGGCGACCGGCTCGCTGGTAAGTTGCTGCGGTACAACCTCTGGCGGATATGCTGGTGTTGGCGTCATCGCAGGAACGACACAGGGGAATTTAATCGTTCGCGCAGAACGCGTGGATGATCCCACCGCATTTACCGAATTCAATTTGACTGTCGCCCCTCCTGTCTTGCAAAGCATTGCTGTCACTCCTGTTTCTCCCACCATTGCCCATAACGGTTCGCAAACTTTTGTTGCCACTGGCACTTTCAGTGATGGATCGACCGCGGATATTTCGGCATCGGTGACTTGGACAAGTTCGAACACCGCTCTGGCTACAATGACCGGTGCGACCGCGAACGGTGCCGGTTCTTTCACCGGCGGTGCCACGACGATTACCGCGGCGCAAGGTGCGATCAGCGGAACCGCGACTTTGAATGTCACCGCCGCTCCGGTGGTGTTGGTCTCGATTGCCGTGACG
>JAYUWO010000102.1:0-5303 GCA_043753545.1 Arenimonas sp. | reverse complement strand
GCACGTTGATCACCTTTGCCATGCAGGAAAACATGACCTATCTGTACACGCCGAGCCAGGTTAAAAACAAGGAAGCGCCGGAAGGTGCGAATTTCCGGCTTGGCGGCGTCGTCTGCGAAGGCAGCATAAAACGCAAGGAAAGTACGCTCGCCGTTTCGTTCTCAGTCACCGACCGCGTAAACCAGATCATCGTACAGCACGAAGGTATCTTGCCGGACATGTTCAAGGAAGGCACCAGCATCATCGCCACAGGGAAAATGCAAAATGGCCAGTTCATGGCCAATGAAGTATTGGCCAAGCACGACGAAACCTATACGCCGAAAGAAATGCAGGACGCCATGAAAAAAGCAAAAGAAATGCAAACCAAATCCTGTGGAGCGCTTTGAAGCGTAACGCCAGATGATTCCTGAACTAGGTCAAATAAGCTTAATACTGTCACTCATCATTGCAGTGCTAATGGCGAGTGTGCCCTTATGGGGCGCACAGGCAAACAACAGCTCACTGATGCGGACAGCCAGACCTCTGGCTCACGCGCAACTGTTCTTCATCGTGTTGGCATTTGCCCTTCTGACCTACAGTTTTACCGTGCACGACTTTTCCGTCGCCTACATACAAAAAAATTCAAACACCTTATTGCCGTTTGCCTATCAAATATCCGCAGTCTGGGGAGCGCACGAAGGCTCTTTATTGCTCTGGATCATGATCCTTGCCATCTGGACCAGCGCCGTGGCGATTTTTTCAAAACAACTTCCCGAACACGTTATTTCGCGGGTGCTTGCCGTCATGGGCATGATAAGCGTCGGCTTTATCGCATTCACCATTTTCACTTCGAATCCATTCGCGCGTGCATTTCCGATTTCTCCGGAAGGCGTTGATTTGAATCCATTGCTGCAAGACCCTGGCCTGATTTTTCATCCGCCATTGCTTTACACAGGATATGTCGGGTTTGCAGTCGCATTCGCATTCGCCATTGCCGCACTGATCGACGGCAAACTCGATGCGCAATGGATACGCTGGTCGCGCCCCTGGACGAACATCGCCTGGGCGTTTTTGACACTCGGTATCGCCTTGGGCAGCTTCTGGGCTTACTACGAATTGGGATGGGGCGGCTGGTGGTTCTGGGATCCGGTGGAAAATGCCAGCTTCATGCCTTGGCTAGTAGGTGCGGCATTAATTCATTCGCAGGCCGTTACGGAAAAGCGCGGTAGTTTTAAGAGCTGGACTTTATTGCTCGCCATCGCGGCATTTTCTTTGTCACTTTTGGGCACGTTTCTGGTGCGCTCCGGCGTCCTGACGTCAGTACATGCTTTTGCCTCGGACCCGGAACGCGGGCTATTCATACTTGCCTTCCTGGTCATCGTCGTAGGCGGCTCCTTGGTGCTGTTCGCATTACGTGCGCCAAACAAGGATTCGGGCCAACCGTTCGCCGCTTATTCACGCGAAACATTACTGCTGCTCAATAATTTATTGCTGGCTGGCGCAGCAGGCATGGTCTTGATCGGAACCTTGTACCCCTTGCTGGCGGACACGCTGAAGCTCGGAAAGATTTCAGTCGGCTCGCCCTACTTCGGATTTCTGTTTACGTTACTGATGCTGCCGTTGGTCATGCTGCTGCCATTCGGGCCACTAACGCGCTGGCAAAACGATCAAGCGTCAAAATCCGCCAAGCTTTTAATGCCATGGGCAGTACTGGCGTTAGTTGCCGGCGGCGTCAGTTTCTTTTTCTGGCCCGGAAGCACGATTAAAACGGTCGGCGGAGTGATTGCGGCGATTTGGATACTGCTTGGGACACTCGCCTTTATCCGCTCGCGTTTCAAGAATTCGGGAGGTCGCTTTACTGCCGAAATGGTCGGCATGATAACGGCACATATTGGTGTGGGATTATTTTTCTTCGGTGTCCTGATGACGGAAAGCCTGAGCATCGAAAAAGACGTCGCAGCAAAACCGGGCTCGGCCTTTTCATTACGCGGTTACGATTTCCGTTTCGATGGTACAGAAAAAGTAGAAGGGCCCAATTACATCGCCGATCGTGGCACGGTCATCATCAAAAAAGGCGGCGATGTTATTGCTACCCTGCACCCCGAAAAACGCATGTATGCCAGCGGCGGCAACAGCATGACCGAAGCGGCGATCAATTCGAGATTGCATCGCGATTTATACGTGGCACTGGGTGAACCGCTGGATGACAAGGGCACCTGGGCGCTACGACTTTACGTGAAGCCCTTTATCCGCTTCATATGGCTAGGTGCATTGCTAATGGCGATAGGCGGGTTTGTCGTCGGTTTCGACAAACGCTTCACGCGCCGCAACGCCCGCGAGGCAAATCCGTGAGTACCCGTCTGTTGCCACTGATTGCCTTTATCGGCCTGGCCTTGCTGCTGTTCATCGGTGTGCGCATGAATTCGGGCAAGGACAACAGCGCCATTCCATCTCCCTTGATTGGCAAACCGGCTCCACAATTTTTATTGCCGGTCTTGAACAGGCCGGAGGTTTTTGTCAAAACAGATGATCTAAAAGGCAAACCCTACTTGTTGAACGTCTGGGGTAGCTGGTGCCCGGCCTGCCAGATTGAACACCCCGTGATCACCCAATTTGCGAAAACCGGCAAAGTTCGGGTCATCGGATACAACTATAAAGATGAAACCGACGCTGCCAATAAATGGCTACAGCAATTTGGCAATCCCTACGATTTAATTCTGGTAGACGAACCCGGGCGCGCAGCATTGGACTGGGGAATTTACGGCGCACCGGAAACATTTTTAATCGGTGCCGATGGTATCGTGCGCTGGAAACATGTCGGGCCGATAACGCCGGAAATCATCGAACAGGAACTTCTGCCTGCATTGGAGTCTGCCCGATGAAAAAGCTGCTGCTCTTGATCTTGCTTATCTTCAGCCATACCGCGCCAGCGATGGATCCCACCGAGTATCGCAGTGCCGAGGAAGAGCAACGCTTCCGCAGTCTGGCAGCCGAGCTGCGTTGCGTGATGTGCCAGAACCAGAGTCTGGCCGACTCGAACGCCATGATTGCGAAAGACTTGCGGATCGAATTGCTGAGCCTGATTCGTGAAGGAAAATCCGACGATGAAATCAAACAGTTCATGGTCACCCGCTACACCGATTTTGTTTTGTACGAACCACCCATGCGACCAGGTACATGGCTGCTCTGGTTTGGCCCATTCCTGATACTCGGTTTTGGTGCCGCGGCAATATTCATCATCATTAAAAAGCGCAGCGCTGCAATGCCGGACCGGCCCGCTCCGGACAAGGACGATCAGGAATGGTAATTACTTTTTTCTATTTTATTGCCATTTTATTGATTGCCATTGCGGCTGGCTTGGCGGTTTATCCCTTGTTAAAAAGCCAGCGCAAGTTGGCGATCGTTCTAATCGTCGCCCTGCCTTTGCTGACATTCTCGCTTTACCGCTTTATCGGAAGCCCTGAAGCGCTTGATCCTGCTTTCATTGCGAAGAACCAAGCCGAACCCAGCATCAATGACGCCATCGCCGGTCTTGAACAGGAATTGAAAAACAATCCCGGCAATGGCGAAGGTTGGGTGTTGCTGGCCCGCACACGCATGGCCATGGGCAATTTCGAATCGGCAAACCAGGCATTCGCGAAGGCAATTGTGCTGATGCCGAAAGACCCTGACCTGAAAACCGAACGCGCTGAAGCCATGATGCGTGCTTCGAGTAATCGTACTTTTCCGGAGGAAGCTATAGCCCTGCTCAAACAGGTGCTTTTGGAAAATCCAGAGCATCAGCGCGCCCTGTTTTACATCGGATTACATTTTTTGCAGCAAGGTGACCTGGCGCAGTCCGAGATTTATCTCAATAAATTATTGCCGCAACTCGATACAAAAGCAGCCAATGCATTACGTGAACAAATCAATGTCGCCCGTGCCCAGAAAAATCTTCCTCCGCTTGAAATGGAGGTTATGAACAATATTCCGGCGATCAAGCTGACCATCACTCTCGATCCGACGCTGGCATCGACGCTCAAGCCCGGTGCCACTCTATTCGTCTTCGCAAAATCGCTGGACGACAAAGGACCCCCTGTTGCAGCAAAAAAAATCGATGCCGTCAATTTCCCGATTCAGCTTGAATTGAGCGATGCAGACAGCTTGATGCCGACCGCCAAACTGTCTTCGCAGGAAAAAGTAGCCGTATCGGCACGCATCTCCATTCAAGGTGAAGCCTTGGCGCGGCCTGGAGATATCGAAGCGGATACCGTTATCGTGGAAACCAAAAGTGGTCGTGCCTCCGAAATAAAATTATCGCGAGTGAAGCAATGACCGAATTTATTCCGCAAAGCTCGCTATTTAAAGCGCTACCTTCACCTTTCAAAATGAAGCGCGGCAGCGAGCTAATCAATGCCCGCATGGCTTACGAAACCTGGGGCACCCTGAATGTCGATGCCAGCAATGCCATATTGATTTTGACCGGCTTGTCGCCCAATGCTCACGCGGCGACCAATGCCGGGAATGCCGAAGCCGGCTGGTGGGAAGCCATGCTGGGGCCAGGAAAAGCTATCGATACCAATCGCTGGTTTGTTATTTGCGTTAACTCGCTGGGTAGCTGCAAAGGTTCGACTGGACCGGCATCGATTAATCCGGCAACGAATAAAACTTATTGCCTCGACTTCCCCGAGCTTTCGATCGAAGACGGCGCGAATGCCGCATTCGAAGTTGTTAAGTCACTCAGTATCACGCAACTTGCCTGCGTCATCGGAAATTCGATGGGCGGCATGACGGCCCTCGCCTATTTGCTATTGCACCCCGGCAGCGCCCGATCGCACATCAATGTTTCGGGTAGTGCCCGCGCGTTACCTTTTTCCATCGCGATTCGTTCCTTGCAACGCGAAGCCATACGACTTGATCCCAATTGGAATCAGGGCGATTACAGTGACGAGGTGTATCCGGAAAACGGAATGAGAATGGCGCGAAAACTTGGTGTTGTGACCTATCGGTCGGCGATGGAATGGGATGGCCGCTTTGGCCGAGTTCGCTTTGATAGCGAATTTCTCGATGACGATCCGTTCAGTCTCGAATTTGAAGTCGAGCGTTATCTTGAAGGCCATGCCCGCAAATTTGTTCGCCAATTCGATCCAAACTGCTATCTATATTTAAGCCGCTCGATGGACTGGTTTGATGTTGCCGACTATGGCCTAGGCGATACCATGCGCGCACTGGCGTCCATCAAGCTCGAGAGAGCGCTCTCGATTGGCGTGCATACCGATATTCTTTTCCCGCTACAGCAACAGGAACAAATTGCCGAAGGCCTCTGTACAGGCGGTTGCGAAGCC
>JAYUWO010000101.1:0-5317 GCA_043753545.1 Arenimonas sp. | reverse complement strand
CAGGATTTGAATCCTGACATCGCCGACCTTCCCCCCAAAAACAAAAAAATAACCAAACATTAATTATTGGAGTGACTCATCATGTTGAAAAAAAGTTTATTAGCGCTGGCGCTCGCCGCAGCCTTGCCAATGTCGGCGCAAGCCGGTGAAATCAGCTATTCCTATCTTGAAGTGAGTTATCTGCAGATGAATGCCGAATCCTCCAATGGACCGGATGTAGACAGCTGGGTAGTGCAAGGTTCGGCCGAACTGGGTAGCTCCAGTTTTTACGTGTTCGGTAGCCACCAATTTGATAGCGATTACGCCCACTACTCCCACTCCCATGAAAATTTCTCCGTCAGCAAAGGCGGGGCTGGTTATCACTGGGCATTGGGCGACAACACCGCGATGCATGCAGAACTCGGCGTCGGCTCAGAAACCATGTATTCCGATCATTTCTACACCGCCGGCTTGGGCATTCGCCACAATTTCGGCGACAGCTTTGAATTGTCGGGCAACGCGACTCATCGTTTCGGTTCTGATGGCCTGAAAGACACTACATTCGTTGAAGTGGCCGGCCAGTATAAATTCAATAAGAACTGGGGCATCACTGCCGCTTATACCTGGGGCGACTATGACGGCGGCTCGGCAGCATCCTGGGACAGCACTTATGATTCCAGCTACAAATTAGGCCTTCGTTATTCGTTCTAATAAGAACAACGCTTCATAAGAAACCCGGCTTCGGCCGGGTTTTTTGTTAAATGCGTGTGGTCAAATGAAACTTTTCGACTAAAGGCATGTCTCATCAATGCGCATGTCGGTAATTCACTTATCAGGCATTAGCGACAGATGCATACACGATAACAACACCTGATCGGAGATCACACCATGAAACGTACTTTATTTGCTCTAGCACTCGCTGCCGCTTTGCCTATCTCAGCCCAGGCCGGCGAACTCAGCTACAACTACATCCAAGGCGGCTATTCCGCTGCGAATGTCGACGGCACCGATTTCAACGGCTTCGGCCTCAAAGGCTCGTTTGCCTTCAACGAAAACTTCTACGGCTTCGCCAGCTATGACTCTGGCGACGAAAGCGGCGTTGATCTCAACCAAACTTCCCTCGGTGCGGGCTGGCACACCTCCGGCGACACTCAATGGTTCGTCGAAGCCAGCTTTGTTAAGAATGAAATCGACTACGGCGGCGGCTTTAGCTTTGACGACGATGGCTACAGCGTCGCCGGCGGCGTCCGCGCGAAATTGAGCGACAAGTTTGAATTAAACGGCAAGCTTACGTATACCGATGTCGGTGATTTCGGCGACGGCATTGGCGCAGGCGTCGGTGCGCTTCTCAGCTTCAACGATACCTGGGGCGCTTACGCTTCTTATGATTATTCGGATCGTGGCGATTTCGACATGGACACCTTCAGCGTCGGCGTCCGTGCCAGCTTCTGATTGTTCAAAGGATGCAAGAAAAAACCCGGCTTCGGCCGGGTTTTTTTATGCATGAGCCACGGGGCCTAATGCTTTTCGAAAAGACCTTCCGGATATTCCGGTTTCTGCTCGCGCGAAAGAATGATTTTCAAACCTTCTGCCGGTGTTATCTCTTCGTGAAGCACCCGCTGTACCAGCATGGAGATGGGTAGTTCGATGCCATGGCGATTTGCCAGACGCATTACTTCATCGACCGTCTGCACCGATTCGACCACCTGCCCGATAGCGGCAACGGCCTCCTTGATGGATTGGCCGCGTCCCAGCGCCAAACCCAGGCGACGGTTTCGCGACAGGTCGCCCGTGCTTGTCAGCACCAGGTCGCCTAATCCAGATAGCCCCATCATCGTTTCGGCTCGGCCACCCAATGCAACATTCAGCCGGAGCATTTCGTTCAGCCCGCGAGTAATCAAACCGGCCCGTGCATTGAGTCCCAATTCCATTCCATCAGCAATGCCCGTGGCCACGGCTAAAACGTTTTTCATCGCACCGCCCAGTTCGGCGCCGAGCATGTCACTGCCGGTGTAGGCGCGAAAGGCCGGGCCATGCAGTGCTTCGGCAACAGTCTGGGCAAATTCGTCGTTGTCCGAATGCACCGTGACGGCGGTAGGCAGCCCCAGGGTTACTTCCTTGGCAAACGAAGGCCCGGTGATCACCGCCAACGGGACATCGGGTCCCAGCACCTCTTCAGCTACTTCATGCAGAAAACGGCCCGAGCCCGGCTCAAAACCTTTGGTAGCCCATGCCACGCCGACGTGTGGGCGGCGATGATTCGCCAATGCATGCAGGGTTTCGGTAAAGGCATGACTCGGGGTTACCACGATGATCAGATCTGCCCAGGCAACGACGGTTGGCAAGTCCGTGCTGGCGTGCAGGCTTTCCGGCAGAGCGATACCCGGCAAGTACCGGGTATTTTCATGTTGCTTATCAATGGCCTCGATTTGTTCGGCATTCCGGCCCCAAATCAGGGTCGGAAATCCGTGTCTTGCCGTTAAGGAAGCCAGCGCCGTACCCCAGGAACCGGCGCCCAGCACTGCAATTTTGATGGGGTCGCTCATGGCGTCCGCTCGATTTACGCGTTGCCGCCTTCCGCCATAATCGCACCCGAGGACGACTGCTGAGCGAAGTTTTCCGCGCGACGGCGCAGGCCTTCGGCATAAAGCGCTTCAAAATTGATCGGCTGCAGATAGAACGGCGGGAAACCACCTGCCGAGATCAAGTCACTTACCGCCTGACGTGCGTACGGGAACAGCACATTCGGGCAGTAGGTGCCCAGCATCATGTCGAGATTGCGTTCGTCGAAACCAGCCAGCCCGAACACACCCGCCTGTTCGATTTCAGCCAGATAGACATTCTTTTCGTTGATCGTGCAGGTCAGAGTAATGCCGAGAACGACTTCAAATACGCCATCTTCAAGCCGTGCAACTTTCTGGTTCAGGTTCATATTGAGGGCCGGCTGGCCGGTCTCGTTGAATACGCCCGGAGTATTCGGCGCCTCGAATGACAGGTCTTTGACGTAAATCTTCTGAACGGTGAATTGGGCTTCGCCTGTTTGATCGGTTGCCGCGCTGTTATCGGTCATGATGTAACTCCAAGAAATTTTATGATTGCCGCATTATCACATGGGGCCGTGGCTCGCCCATACAAGAGCAAGCGAAAGTAGGAAGGTGGGTAAATCAGTGTTTGCCTTTTACCAGCGGCAAATCCGCTTGCTGCCAGGCGGCCACGCCGCCATCAAGCCAAAATATCTTGGCAAATCCGGCTTTCACCAGTTTTTTCGCGGCATCGGCCGATTGCATTCCGGTACGGCAAACCAGTACGACAGGCTGGTCTTTGGCCTTGGCAAGCAATTTGTTGTCGGGGCTAACCTGGCTCAAAACGATGTTCTTTGCGCCTGCAATATGGCCTTTTTCAAAGTCGGCAATGGCGCTGACATCGAATACCTGGGCATCTTCATGGTTGATCAATGACGTCAATCCGGTTGAATTAACGGTTTTATAGCCAGTAAAGAAACGGGCGATTTCGGCATAGAGGATGGCAATCGTTAAACCGACCAATGCCAAAGAAAGCATCGGGCTTTGACTTGCAAAAGTTTGCAGCGATTCAAAATTCATGAAAATCAGCAGATAAGACTGGGACGCGCATTATCCGCGTGCGCGGGGCTTACGCCAAGTTATATTGTATTTGGGAGCCGGAGGGGAAGCCTGGGAAGCCCAATAGCGAGGCTAGGCCTCGTTCCTGTCTCTATCAAAATGACTTGACAGAGAAATCCGGCAAGCCTGTAGTCAGCCACCAGCGTTTGGCTATTGCATCCCAGCGCCAAACTTGGGTGTCCATGACGACGCGTTCGGCCTGTGTGTTTTTGTTAATCAGGCGTATTTCCACCATCACTTCAACGCTGCCATCGGCGAGGATGTCCTGCGTTTTCTCGTCATAGCCGGTGACCTGGATCTGCTTGAATCGCCCTTTATCCAAGTCACTGAGCGGATGCTCCTTGCGATATTCGGGGTCGACAAGTGCCCAGGCCAGTTCAAATTCGTTCCAGCGAATAGCCGACGAATATTTCGACTGCGCCGCACCAAGCTGCTTGGTTTGCGAACGCTTGCTGGCGGCTTCGGCCGGCAATCCAATCAACAGGCCCGCAATGGCCAGAAAGACAAACAAAGACTTTTGAATACTGTAGGTCATAAAAACAGGCCAGTTCTGAAGTTCGCCCAGCTTACTGACTTTTTTTGCGAATGGCGGCAAAACGGGCCGTCATCTCACATAAAGTTTGTCCTTGTTCATTTTTGATGCTTGAGTGCGTGACCGCACGCGCACGCCCACGGTTGAGCAAGGTCTCGAAAAAAACCTCCCACTGGGTATCGACATGCAAACGGGCATCGGCCTGCAAGTCGCCAAACACCGGGGCCAGAAAACGCACCTGGCTATCGGCAATAAAAACGTCTGCATCGATATTCTTGCGTCGGCACGATTCGCTCAATAGACCCCAGGCTGCCATTGTCATAACGCTCACCAAGCTGCCGCCAAAAGCGCAGGCTTTGTCATTCACGTTATTTGCCAAGGGCGCAGTCACCGACAACACACCTTCCTGCATTCCGGTTGCCTTTATCGCCATGGCATAAACAGGCGGCATTGCCGAAAACTCGCGGTTCAAAATATCCAGTTCGTTGGAAACCATATTCATGTGAAAACCTGTTTTGTGCCAAGCTATTAGAATGCCTGACGTACAGCCTACCCTGCCACTGTGTGAATGGACCGTGTTGTCATTGCGCCCGCTCGGACAACATGCGGTGGCGCATTGTGCGAGCGAATTGCGCGGAGCGAAATTTCTGGCGTGTTCGAGCATGCAACTCGAAGCGATTGAAAACGACAATGCCTTGAAAGACGTTTTGGCGTGCGACTACATCATTGTCACCAGCCCTGCAGCGGTGCGTTTCGCGGGCCAATCCACTGTTTTCAAAACCGCCCCAAAATCACGCTGGTTTGCCTTGGGTGAAGGCAGTGCTTCGGCATTAAAAAAAATCGGCGTCTCCAACATCGCGATTCCTGACGGCGGAAGCCATTCGGAAAACTTGTTGGCAATGCCGGAATTGCAAAATGTGCAGGGGCGGCATATTGGTTTGATCACCGCACCGGGTGGTCGCGGCTTGATCGAAGCAAGCTTGCTCGAACGCGACGCCATTATTCAGGTCGCCAATATGTATCGAAGGTCCCAGCTTCAGATCACGGAAACGGAATTGGACTCCCTGCAAGATTTGAAGCCTCCGTTTGCCGTGTTATGCAGTAGCCAGGAGGTTTTTCTGTCTTTCTGGCATCAGATCGATACGGTGCTGCAAAAAAAACTGGC
>JAYUWO010000100.1:0-16147 GCA_043753545.1 Arenimonas sp. | reverse complement strand
GGAATTCCAGCAGGGCATCTTCAAGCGCGCGCAGGGTTTCTACGTCAAGATCGTTCGAGGGTTCATCGAGCAGCAATACGTTGCCGCCTTGCAATAGGGTTTTGGCCAGATGCAAACGTCCGCGTTCACCGCCGGATAAAGTACCGACCAGTTTTTGTTGATCGGCGCCTTTGAAATTGAAGCGGCCAATATAGGCACGCGATTGAATTTCAACTTTGCCAATCGTGATGATGTCGGATCCGCCGGACACTTCCTGCCAGACGTTTTTATCGCCGGCCAAGGCATCGCGATTTTGATCGACATGCGCCATTTTTACCGTATGGCCAATCAGCACTTCGCCCTTATCGGGTTTTTCCTGATCGGTAATCATTTTGAAGAAGGTCGATTTACCGGCACCGTTCGGACCGATAATGCCGACAATCGCACCCGGTGGCACGGTGAAACTTAAATCATCGATCAATAAACGATCGCCAAAAGATTTTGAAACATTTTTGAACTCGATGACTTTATCGCCCAGGCGTTCGCCCGGCGGAATGAAAATTTCATTGGTTTCATTGCGCCTTTGGTACTCCTGCGCATTCAATTCTTCGAAACGTGCCAAGCGGGCTTTACCTTTGCTGCGACCGCCCCTGGCATTACTGCGAACCCATTCCAATTCTTTAGCGAGGGCTTTTTGACGGGCACTTTCTGAAGATTCTTCGCGTTTCAGGCGATCACCTTTTTGTTCGAGCCAAGCGGTGTAATTGCCTTTCCATGGAATGCCCTTGCCACGATCGAGTTCCAGAATCCATTCGGCGGCATTTTCCAGGAAATAGCGATCATGGGTAACGGCGACCACGGTGCCTGGGAAGCGCGTCAGGAATTGTTCCAGCCATTCCACCGATTCCGCGTCCAAATGGTTGGTCGGTTCATCGAGCAAGAGCATGTCGGGTTTTGATAACAGCAAGCGGCAAAGCGCGACGCGGCGTTTTTCACCGCCGGAAAGCTTTCCGCAAATTGCATCCCAAGGTGGAATACGCAGGGCATCGGCCGCGATTTCCAGTTGCAGTTCGAGCGTATCGGCATCGGCAGTTGCAAGAATGGCTTCGAGACGCTGTTGTTTGGCAGCGAGCTTGTCGAAATCGGCATCCGGTTCGGCATAGGCGGCATAAACTTCATCGAGCATTGCTTGTGCATGCAGCAATTCGCCGACGCCTTCTTCAACGGCCTGACGAACGGTATGTTCAGGATTCAAGCGCGGTTCCTGTTCCAGGTAGCCGACTTTGATGCCCGGCTGCGGACGCGATTCGCCCTGAAAATCGGTATCGACGCCGGCCATGATGCGCAGCACGGTCGATTTACCGGAGCCGTTCAGGCCCAGCAAGCCGATTTTTGCACCCGGGAAAAAGCTGAGCGAAATATCTTTGATGATTTCGCGTTTTGGCGGCACAGTCTTGCTGACGCCGATCATGGTGTAGATATATTGCATATGGACTCCGGTTCAATCTGCTGACGCGCAGGCGGACGCGTTGCCCGAAGCAACGTTCACCTTGACGGTCGTTTAATCCGTGATTATCCCGCAAAGGAGGCCCAGACGCTATATTTTGTGGCTCTGAACAAGCTTGGGCGCTACAATTTGCGCTTGCCCATAGCTCTGAGGTGTTCATGTTTGCCCGTGAAATGCGTATTGAAGGCTACGACCCCGAATTGGCGCGCGCGATTGCGCAAGAACGCCAGCGTCAGGAAGACCACGTCGAGCTGATTGCCTCGGAAAATTACGCCAGTCCGCGCGTTCTGGAAGCGCAGGGTTCAGTACTGACCAATAAATATGCCGAAGGTTATCCGGGCAAGCGTTATTACGGCGGCTGCGAATATGTCGATATTGCCGAGTCCTTGGCGATCGAACGGGTCAAGCAATTATTCGGCGCCGATTACGCCAATGTACAACCGCATTCCGGTTCGTCGGCCAATATCGCCGTCTATCTCGCCTTGCTGACACCGGGCGATACCGTGCTCGGCATGAGCCTGGCGCACGGCGGTCACCTGACCCATGGCGCGAAAGTGAATTTCAGCGGCAAGATTTTCAATGCGGTGCAATACGGCATCAATCCCGATACCGGCATGATCGATTACGACGAAATCCAGGCGCTTGCGAACGAACACAAACCGAAAATGATTGTTGGCGGTTTTTCCGCCTACTCGCAAATCATTGATTGGGAACGCATGGCCGCGATTGCAAAATCTGTCGGTGCGTACTTCTTCGTCGATATGGCGCATGTGGCCGGTCTTGTTGCTGCCGGTATTTATCCAAACCCGATTCCACATGCCGACGTGGTGACTTCGACCACGCACAAGACTTTGCGCGGCCCACGTGGCGGCATCATTCTGGCGAAAGCCAACGAAGCGCTCGAAAAGAAATTCCAGTCGCTGGTGTTTCCGGGCACGCAAGGCGGTCCATTGATGCATGTGATTGCGGCAAAAGCGGTCGCCTTCAAGGAAGCCCTGGAGCCGGAATTCACCGACTATCAAAAACAAGTCGTATTAAACGCGAAGGCAATGGCGAAAACCATGATGTCGCGCGGATACAAAGTCGTTTCCGGCGGTACCGAAAACCATTTGATGCTGATTGACATGATCGGCCGCGAAACCACCGGTAAAGATGCCGAAGCCGCCCTCGGCGCCGCACACATCACCGTGAATAAAAATTCGGTGCCGAACGATCCACGTTCGCCGTTCGTGACCTCCGGGCTGCGTATCGGAACGCCTGCTGTCACTACGCGTGGCTATAAAGAGCCGGATTGCGTTGCGCTGGCAAACTGGATGTGTGACGTGCTCGATAATCCGAAAGATGAAAAGGTGATTGCCGGCGTGCGTGAAAACGTGACGCTTCAATGCAAGCAATTCCCGGTGTATCAAGTTTGAGTAATAAAATACTATCGCTAGTTTTTGGCGTGGCTTTTATGTCCCATAGCTTCGGTTTACTTGCGGTTGAAGATGATGAGCTGTGGCGCGGGTTTCCGAACAAATCCATGTACAGTGCAATTGAGTGTCCAGTAGGTATCAAGCAAGTCAGAGAGGAAACACTCGCGGCGCTTTATGGGGCGCTATGGGTTGATCAGCCCGAACCAACTAGTGCTCAAGATCTGGAGTGGGGTGTGGTCGTGAAGAACAAACCCGTCAAACGTCCATGGTCTGAACAAGGTAAGCGAAAAGAAGATTTTGTAACTGTAAGTGTCTTGATTGACGAGAAAAGCAATGTCGTTGATGCACATGTTATCTGCAGCACAGACAGTATGTTGAATAGTGCCGTGTTGGCTGCAGCTATGAAATCAAAATATAAACCCGTATACGTTGCAGGAAAGCCTACGCTTACTGTTTTATTGCGGCCCTACAAATTTTCGCCAATTCA
Source organism: Arenimonas sp. (assembly GCA_043753545.1). GTDB lineage: Bacteria > Pseudomonadota > Gammaproteobacteria > Xanthomonadales > Xanthomonadaceae > Arenimonas. The sequence goes on along the minus strand of JAYUWO010000100.1, from coordinate 12,759 downwards.
GTAAACATAAATGCATTGCCCTTTTTGCCAGCATGACGACACCCGCGTGATCGATTCACGCGTTTCCGAAGACGGAACCACCATCCGTCGTCGTCGCGAATGCCCGTCCTGCACTGAGCGTTTCAACACGTTTGAAACTGCGGAACTAAAACTGCCAAGCATTATTAAAAGTGATGGCCGTCGCGAAGCCTTCGACGAGAAAAAACTGCGCACCAGTTTTGACCGTCCTTTGCAAAAGCGCCCGGTCTCGGCGGAACAGGTGGATCAGGCAGTTCGCAACGTCGTGCATGCATTGCGCTTGTCGGGTGAACGCGAATTGCCATCGATGCGGGTCGGCGAATTCGTAATGAATGAGCTCAAATCTCTTGATCACGTCGCCTATGTGCGTTTTGCATCGGTGTACCGCAGCTTTGAAGACGTGCAGGAATTTCGTGAAGAAATCGAGAAGCTCGAACGAGACTTGCCGAGTCTGGACAAGTCGCAACTCAGTCTGCTCGAAGTGACTGTCGGCAAGGAAAAAGGCAAGCGTTGAGTGCTGCAGATCAGGTTTCTTGCCGATGTGCCCGAACATGTCGATCAACTTGCCGATTGGCATCACGGGCAATGGCAGTCGCTTTATCCGAACTGGACGCACGAGATTGCCCGCACGGAATTGCTTGAACATTTGCAGTGCAGAACATTGCCGACCACTTTAGTGCTGACTGAAAGCGATGTGCTGGTCGGTTCGGTCAGCTTGTTGGAAGTCGATGCGGAATCGCTGGCGCATGTTGGAAGTCCCTGGCTGGCAAGCCTGTATGTAAAGCCGGAAATGCGAGGCAAGGCTTATGGTGCGAAATTGGTAAATGCCCTGATGCAGCATGCGAAAAATATCTCACTTCGGGAAATTTTCCTGTTTACACCCGAACACAAATCGTTTTACCGGCAACTGGGCTGGAAGCCGCTTCAGCAAACCCGTTTGAATGAGCAGAATGTAGACGTGATGAATTATCAAATGCCGGAATCTGGGACGTGAGCTTTTCAGATCGCGATCGCCGCATGATGGCGCGAGCATTGCTGCTGGCGGAATGCGGCGCCTACACGACGAAACCCAATCCGATGGTCGGTTGCGTGATTGCGCGCGGCGATAAAATCGTCGGTGAAGGTTTTCATCAGCGTGCCGGCGAACCGCATGCCGAAGTGTTTGCGTTGCGGGAAGCCGGCGACCTGGCGCAAGGCGCAACGGCCTACGTCACGCTGGAACCTTGTTCGCATTTCGGAAAAACGCCGCCATGTGCCGATGCCCTGGTGCAGTCGGGAATTACCCGGGTGGTCGCTGCCATTGCCGATCCTTATCATGCAGTTTCGGGGCGAGGTTTTGAAAAGCTCGAGGCAGTCGGCATTCAGGTCGAAATCGGCTTGCTGGAAAAGGAAGCCCGCGAGCTGAATCGCGGATTCTTATCGCGCGTGCAGCGTGGCCGACCCTGGACACGAATAAAGCTGGCGATGAGTCTGGATGGACGCACGGCCTTGGCCAGTGGAGAATCCAAATGGATCAGTTCGGAAGAATCGCGTTTCGATGTCGCTCAATGGCGTGCCCGCAGTGGCGCGATTTTGACTAGTGATGTCACCGTGAAATACGACAATCCGCAGATGACGGTGCGGATGCGCGAGGAAGAAAGTTTCAAGCCGCCGATCCGCGTTGTGCTCGATAGCCAGGGTTATCTTGGCGACAACTACCGGATTTTCGATGACAGCGCCGAGAGCATCACCGTACATGCGATGGACGTGGTGCCCGATTACGGCGCCCATCGCGACGCGATTGCAGTGCCGAGCAGCCATGGCCATGTTGACTTGCCAGCAGTGCTTACCCAGTTGGCGCAACGCGGCGTGAACGAAGTTCAGGTGGAAGCGGGGCCGCGCTTATCCGGTGCATTTTTAAAGCAGGGTCTGGCAGATGAAATTCTTCTTTACATCGCACCGGTTATTCTTGGCGACACGGCAAAGCCACTTTTTGCCGGAATCAATATCACTGAAATGAGTCAGCGGTTTAATTTCACGGTGATGGAAACTACGAGTATCGGTAGCGATGTTCGATTGTTACTGCGCCAAAAAAATAACGGATAAGTACATGTTCACAGGCATCATTCAATCAGTCGGCCATATCCAGTCATTGCAGAAAATTGGCGGCGATGTTCGTTTGGCCATTGCCGTTAATGGCTTGCCGATGCAGGACGTCGAGTTGGGCGAAAGCATTGCCGTTTCCGGTGTGTGTCTGACGGTCGTCGCCTTCGATGATTATTATTTTGCCGCCGATGTTTCCAACGAAACGCTGTCACGGACAACGCTCGGTTCGCTGGTCGGCGCCGAAAAGGTCAATCTTGAGCGTGCATTGCAAGCCAGTTCGCGTATTGGCGGCCACTGGGTGTCGGGCCATGTCGATGGCATCGCATCGGTGCAAAGCATTGTCGATGATGCACGTTCGCAACGCTGGCGTTTCACCGCCGATAAATCCCTGCTTCGCTATATAGCCGAGAAAGGTTCGGTCGCGGTCAACGGCGTTAGCCTGACGGTGAATCAGGCCGATTTTGAAGGCTTCGAAGTGAATCTGGTACCGCATACCGTTGAGCACACCAATTTTTCCGCGCTCACAATAGACAGCCCGGTCAATATCGAAGTTGATCTGATGGCGCGATATGTCGAGCGTTTAATGCAATTCAATGGAAAAGATCCATCAATAATCATTCCTTGATAATCACTAAAACTAGAATTGGCGAAAAATGTATAAAATTAAATAGCTTCGTCGTCCCCGAGTGCTTTTGTCGGGGATCCAGTGACTTCATGCATCAAAGCAACGGCACTGGGTCCCCGCCTATGCGGGAATGACGATTTTTTTAATTTACCCAGTAAATTTTTTATTATTTGGAATATAAAAATGAGTTTCGCCAGCATCCCCGAAGTACTCGAAGCCATTCGCCAAGGCAAGATGGTTGTCGTCGTCGATGACGAAGATCGCGAAAACGAAGGCGATTTGATCATGGCGGCGGAATTGGTAAAGCCGTCCGATATCAATTTCATGGTGACGCATGCACGCGGTCTGGTTTGCCTTTCATTGACCAAGCAACGTTGCGAACAATTGCAATTGCCCTTGATGGTGACCGACAACCGTTCGCCGTATCAAACCAATTTCACGGTCAGTATCGAAGCTTCAGAAGGTGTCACTACCGGCATCTCGGCCTACGATCGCGCACACACGATTCGTACGGCAGTGAAGCCCGATGCCAAACCACAACATGTGACTCAGCCTGGCCACATTTTTCCGCTGATGGCACAGGCAGGCGGCGTGCTGACGCGCAGTGGCCATACCGAAGCGGCAGCGGATTTGGCTTTGCTCGCCGGGCTGGAGCCTGCCGGTGTATTGGTCGAGATTCTCAATAGCGACGGCAGCATGGCGCGCCGTCCGGAATTGGAAGTTTTTGCGAAAGAGCATGGCTTGCTGATTTGCAGCATCGAAGAATTGATTCGCTATCGCTTGCATACCGAGCATACGGTGGAGCGCGTGGATGAGCGGACAATCCCTACGGAGCATGGCCAATTCAATCTGGTGACCTATCGCGACAAGATCAGTCGCGACATTCATTTCGCGCTGGTACGTGGCGTGGTGAATCCCGATGTGCCGATCCTCGTACGAGTGCACGTAAAAAATCCGCTGACCGATGTCCTGCATTGGCAACGTGATGATTTTGCGATTAGCGCCCACCAGGCCATGGCGATGATTGCGCAGGAAAATGCCGGTGTGCTGGTGGTGCTATCCGAGCCGATGTCATCCGAACAATTGCTGGAGCAAATTACCGAGCAGGACGGCCATGTCGCGCCGAAGATCAAGCAGTGGCGACAGAACGGTGCAGGGGCGCAAATCCTCGCCGATTTGGGGCTTTCAAGACTGCGCGTACTCGGAACCCCTAGGCGGCAGGTGGCTTTGGCAGGTTACGGGCTCGAAGTGGTCGAGTATGTAGGCCTGTCGCGTTAAACTATCCGTCTGTCTTTTTTACGCCGAATACCATGTCCCTGATTGAAGCCGATCTGCGCGCCGATAGCCGCTGCAAAATCGCGATTCTGGCGAGCCGCTGGAATCCGAGCATTACCGATACGCTGGTCATGGGCGCGCGCGCCTGCCTGAAAGAAAACGGCATGAGCGACGACCAAGTCGATGTGGTGCGGGTGCCGGGAGCCTGGGAATTACCCATTGCTGCCAATGCACTCGCGGGCACGAAAAAATATCATGCGATCATCGCGCTCGGCTGCGTCGTACGCGGAGATACCCGCCATTACGAGCATGTGGCCGACGAATGCGCACGCGGTTTGATGGACGTTGCATTGAATTGCAATATTCCGGTTTGCAATGGCGTATTGGCGGTCGAGGATTATGCCCACGCGCAAGCGCGTGCCGGTGGTTCTGCCGGCAATAAGGGCGAGGAAGTCGCATTGGCGGCGCTGGAGATGGCAAACTTGTATACCAAGATAAGCGGGATTCAATCATGAAACATGCACGCACCGATGGTATCGATCCGGCAGCACGTTCGCGTTCGCGTCGCCGTGCATTGCAGGCCGTGTATGCCTGGCAAATGACGAACTCGCCGATCGCCAAGGTGATCGAACAATTCCAGAACGAGCAGGATATGGAAATTGCCGATCTTCAATACTTCGAAGATTTGGTACACGGTGTTGCCAGGCACCATGATGAACTCGATGCGGAACTCGAAAAATATCTTGATCGTACACTTGCGCAAGTCGATCCGATTGAGCGCGCCGTTTTGTTAATTGCAGCTTACGAATTACGTCATCGCCCTGATGTGCCGTATCGCGTCGTGATCAATGAAGCGATCGAGACTTCAAAACGTTTCGGTGCCGATCAAGGCCATACTTACGTCAATGGCGTTCTCGACAAGGCAGCTGCCGACTGGCGTGCAGCGGAAATACAGCAAAAGCGTTAAATAAAATATGTCCGGCGAATTCGCGCTGATCGATCTCATCAAGCTGCGTGTCAAAACCCGCAGCGATGTCGTTCTGGGTATCGGCGATGACGCAGCCCTGTTGTTGGTGCCGAATGACCATCATCTCGTTGTCAGTACCGATACGCTGAATTCCGGTGTCCATTTTCCCGAAGATACTGCTCCGGAAAATATAGGCTACAAAGCTTTAGCCGTAAATCTCAGCGATCTTGCCGCGATGGGCGCAACACCGGCTTGGGCTAGTCTCGCGATTAGTTTGCTCGATACCGATGTTGAGTGGCTTGAAAAATTTCTCGATGGCTTTTTTGAATTGGCCGATGAACATTCGGTGCAATTGATCGGTGGCGATACCACGCAGGGGCCACTCTCGATTACCTTGACCGTGCATGGTTTTATTCCGAAAGAACAGGCACTGCGTCGCGATGCTGCCAGACTTGGCGACGAAATATGGGTGACGGGTTCGATTGGCGATGCGGCAGCGGGACTGGCGCAGTGGCGGGCAAAAGGATTGCAATCGGCGAAGCTGCGTTACCGGCTTGATCGGCCAACTCCCCGCATCAATGTTGGCATTGCTTTGCGCGGCATCGCGAATGCTGCCATCGATATTAGCGATGGCCTGCTCGCCGATCTCTCGCATATCCTGGCCGCAAGCAAAATGGGTGCGGAAATCGAAGTCTGCCGAGTGCCGATGTCAAAACCTTTGCTCGATCATTTTCCCGATGACCGCGAACGCTATCGCCTGCAACTAAGCGGCGGCGATGATTACGAATTATGTTTTACCGCGCCGGCACACCAAAGTTTGGCAATTGAACAGGCGCTGGCCGAGTGCGATGTGATCGGTACCGTGATTGGCCATATCGTCGCTGGAACGGAATTGAAGTGCTTCGATGAGAAGGGTGAGTTGTTTGAGCTTGGGGGAAAAGGTTTTGAACATTTCAGTGCGACAATAAATTAGCCTGAATTCGGGTGTGCAATTGGAATAGAGTTTTGGGAACAGCTGTCTGCATAAGAAACAATCGTCTTCCCCGCGTAGGCGGGGACCCAGTGCCTTTGCTCTGATGTATAAAGTCACTGGATCCCCGACAACAGCATTCGGGGACGACGGCATCTAATATTTTTGAAAAAAAAGTCACACCCACGCTTGCTATTAACACAAAGAGTATTTGAATGAGTGTTTTGCCAATAGGCACCCGCCGTCGTTTGATGAAGCATCCCTTTGGCTGGATTGCGGCTGGTTTTGGTGCCGGCTTTTCACCCAAAGCCCCCGGCACGGTTGGCAGTCTTTTTGCGCTAGTGCCCTGGTATTTCCTGATGAGCGATTTGCCGATCTGGATTTATCTTGCGGTGTTGCTGGTCAGTTTCCTGATTGGCGTTTGGGCATCGAGCTGGGCGATCCATCAAACCAAAATCGAAGATCCTTCACTTGTTGTGTGGGATGAATATGTCGGCATGTGGATGACATTGTTTCTTGCCCCCGCCGGCTGGCAATGGATGATTTCCGCCTTCGTACTATTTCGTTTTTTCGATATCTTGAAACCTTGGCCGGTGAGTTGGGCCGATCAAAAATTACACGGCGGCTTCGGCGCCATGCTGGACGATGCACTCGCCGGTGTCTATGCATTTTTGTGTTTGCAGTTGGCGGCGTATTTTTTCTCGTAGGAGCCCGCTCAGCATTTCGTGCAGCGAAATACGCTGTGCTGGCGACAAAACTCCGCGAATATCGCCAGCTGGGTGAGTACTTCGCTACGCTCAGTACACAGAGCTGGCACCTACGGTAAAGCCAAAATTTCGGCGACGCGTTTTTTTAATTCCGGAACGACTTCTTTTTCGAACCACGGGTTCTGGCTAAACCAGATCGTATTGCCGGGGTTCGGGTGCGGAATCGGGAAATAACGCGGTGCGTAATCGGCAAACGATTGCACGGTATCGGTCAGCGATTTTTTTCGTTGGTCGCCAAGAAAATAAGCGTGTGCATAGTGGCCGACCAGAATGATCAATTTAACCTCGGTCATCAGCGGAAATAACTGTGGATGCCAGGTTTGTGCGCATTCAGGACGCGGAGGTAATTCACCCGACGCTCCGCGTCCGGGATAGCAAAAGCCCATCGGCACGGCTGCAATATCGGCTTGCTGATTGAAGGTGTTTCTGTCCATGCCAAGCCAGCCGCGCAGGCGCATGCCGGTGGCATCGCTCCAGAGTTCACCACTGCTTTGCACCATGGCTGAAGGCGCCTGACCGACAATCAGTAATTTGGCGGTACTGCTGACGCGAAAAACCGGCTTCGGGCTAAGCGGTAAGTGGTCTTCGCATATCCGGCATTCGCGAATCTGCCGTGAAATCGAATCAAGTTCGGATAAAGCTCGGTTCATAGGGTAAGACTTTGCCCGGATTCAAAATGCCCAGCGGATCCATGCAACTTTTGATACTACGCATGAGGTCGAGGGTAGGGGCATCGATGGCCTGCGTCATAAAATCCCGCTTCGCGATACCGATACCGTGTTCTCCTGATAATTGCCCGCCCAATTGGACAGTGCAAGTAAACACTTGTGACATTGCGGCATTGGCGCGTTCAGTTTCGGATTCATCTTCCTTGTCGTACAAAATATTGACGTGGACATTGCCGTTGCCAATGTGGCCGAAACAGACGATTTTCAGGGAAAGCGCATCTGCTATCGACGCTATCTGCCGACACAAGGCCGGCACCTGCGAGACAGGCACCACGACATCTTCATTTATCTTGCCGGAACGGATCGTGCGCAATAAGGGCGAGAGTGCTTTGCGTGCTGCCAGTAATTCATCGATTTCATCTTGATGGCGCGCGCTGCGTATTTCGATGCAGCCTTCATTGGAGGCAACGAGCTCAAGCGCCGATAAAGCATGGCGAAGCGTTTCAGCATCGCCATCCGCTTCGATGATCAGCATGGCACCGCAGGAGACTAAATCCACGCCCGCCTGCTCGCGCACCAGACGTACACATTCACCATCGAGAAATTCAAGCATTGATGGAACCGTCGGTTGCGACATGATGCTCGCAACAGCCAATGCCGCACTATCAACGTCACGATAAAGTGCGCGGAGAATTTGTCGCTGAACCGGCAGGGCGCTCAGTTTTAAACTCGCCTCGACGATCAATCCAAGCGTGCCTTCAGAACCAATCAGCAAGCGCGATAGATCATAGCCACTCGAGGATTTTGTCACCGAAGCGCCGCACTGAACCCTGTCGCCGGTGCCGGTAATGGCCGTCACCGCCAATACATTGTCGCGGGTCGCGCCGTATTTCACCGCACGTGGCCCGCCGGCATTGCATGCCAGATTGCCGCCGATGCTGGAATACGCAGCACTGGTAGGGTCGGGTGGCCAGAATAATCCAAGTGGTTTTAGAGCCGCCTGCAGATCGCCATTCAACACGCCTGGTTCGACAATCGCGACACGATCGCCGGCACGGATTTCAATAATGCGATTCATGCGTTCGAAGCTGACGACTACGCCGCCTTTGATCGGCACCGATGCACCAGTGGTATTGGTGCCACGGCCTCGCGCAACGATCGGCGTGCTGAATTCGCGGCAGACATGCACAAGCTTTTGTACTTGATCTTTCGTGGTCGGCAATACCACGGCATGCGGCATCGCATGCCGTCGCGAATTATCGTAAGCGTAAGCCAGGCACTCGGCAGGATCGAACAAGCATGCATCGCCGGTAAATATTTCCTGCAAGGCTTGCTGCAGTTTCTTATCCAGCGTTTCCATCTAGTGATCGTCCAGAGTAAATGCCGCCTTTATCCAGTCGCAACGAAATTCATTCTGATGCCAATCAATCGCAACGACATCGAAACGGCAGGCAGCATTCGCACATTGTGGATGGCTGGAAAGCCAGGCCTGCGCGGTATTGGCCATTTTTTTTTGTTTCGAAGTTGTGACCGATTCGGCGCCACCGCCAAATTTTTGGCTGCGGCGAAAACGCACTTCGACGAAAACCAGTTCCTTGCCGTCCTGCATCAGTAAATCGATTTCACCGAACGGGTAACGCACATTGCGTTCGATCAGTTTGAATTGTTTCGCCAGTAGAAAATCGCAAGCGGCCTGCTCTGCGTTTTCACCCGCAAGGAGATGGGCCGCCTTGTTCATTATTTATCGTGCCGGGATACGCGGACGACCACTGCTGTATACCGCCCAGGAAGGATCACGTTGTACATTCCCCATGTTATCGACGCGCAGATTTCCGGTTGCTCCACCCAAAGTGAAGCCGATATCTTTTTGCAGGCGATCAAGATACGCACTCAATTGCCAGGCATCGGCACCGAAGGCGAATAAGCGCTGTGCAGGACCGCGAATACTCGGCATGGTTTTGGCAATACTGTCGGCACTCGCCAAGCCGCTGTATTGATTCAGCAACCATGGCAGTTCAGGAATTTCGATCCCATCGAGAACAGCGTCTTGAGACGCACTCGCGCCACTGAGAATCAGCGAGCTGGCCAGTTTTGTCGAACTTGCGAGGCCGGAGATTTTTATCTGCGTCATCAGGGCGCGTGCTTGCGGTGCTTTCAGTGCAATGTAGATCGCCGAATCATTCGCGTTGTTACCGGCCAACATGGCAGTAATTTTCGCGGGAAGATCGGCGGCTTCGCCTTCTATATTGTGCTCGGCGATTATCTGGCCGCCGCGAATTTTGTACTGGTCCTTGAAGGCGGCAACCGTGCGCTGCGCGGTGTCATCGCGTTGGGTGAAAATAATCACGGACATCTGGTTGCGGTTGGCTAAACGATCGGCCGAGATCCAGCCCTCTTCATCAGGCGACAAGGCGAAACTCAAATTGCCGGGAGCCGGCGGGTTTTGTCCGCGATTCAAAAACAGTATTGGCACGGTGATGTCGGATTGATTTGCGACGGCATTGACCTCGTCGCGCGTCAGAGGGCCCACGATCATTTGTGCGCCTTCGCCGACCGCTTTGTTTGCAGCGGCGCGTGCACCATCGGCAGTGCCGGCCGTGTCATAGAAATCGACCCGCGGCCGGCGGCGATTCTCGCCGTAATACTGGCTTAAAAAACCATCACGAACGGCAATGCCTGCTCCGGCCGAACTACCGGATAAAGGCAGCAAAACGGCGAGTTGATTCGGTGGGCGATAACCATCGCTTTCGGCGGGCGGAAATGCATTGCTGCGATCATTGCCTTGCGAGCTTGATACCGGCATAGGCAAAGGCAGGCCGCGTTTTTTCAATTCACGTGCAGCGTAGGAATAAAACTGATCGTCTGACGACAAGCCGGCACTTTTTTGCGAGAGTTCGACATCGGACACCATCGCCAGCAAGCGTTCGATATTGCGACCGGCCGCTGCGCGTTCCTTGGGCTTCAGGTCCTGCATCAACCAGACCTGTTCGCCGGCAGCATTGAACTTCATGCCGGAAGACTCGTAGGAGCGAAAGCGCAGCTTGTGCCAGCGCATGCGCTCGAAATCCGGCACGGAATCACGCCGCTGATTGAGCAAGGTGATGGCGTCGGCTGCGCGTTTGTCGTCGTACAAAAATTCAGCACTCACCAGATCATGTAAAAACGCGGCATCGCCGGAAAGCCTTTTTCTTTGGCTTTGCGATAAAAGTTGTCTGGCCTTGGTTTGATCACCAGCGCGCTGCCAGGCATTGGCGGCTCGAGCCAGCGCGGCATCGTGCGGAACACCTTTGCTTGTGCTCGCTTCGTTTTCATACATCAATGCGGCGTCGCGGTATTTTCCTTCGCGCATCAATGATTCGGCGACTGAATTGGCCGGTACATTGGTGGAAGTCGTGGTCACCGTGGCGCAGGCCGTGATCAGGAGAAAGACGAAAGCGGGGGCTAGTAATCTAAAACGCATAAGGCAAATCCAGAGGTTGACGGTAAGATGATACCTGTTGACGAGGGAGAAGGCGGCATGGCGGCAGTAAAACCGGGCACTTTGTATGTGGTGGCGACCCCGATCGGCAACCTGTCCGATATTTCGGCGCGTGCGCGCGAGGTGTTGTCGGAAGTCTCGGCGATTTGCGCTGAGGACACCCGGCATACCAAGTCCATGCTGCAGGCTTACAGCATAGACAAGCCCCTCATTGCCCTGCATGAACACAATGAAAGCGATATCGCCTGGAAAATGGTCGAGCGCCTGAAAACCGGCGACAGTCTGGCTTTGGTGTCCGATGCCGGTACGCCGCTGGTATCTGATCCGGGTTATCGCTTGGTGCGGGAAGTGCGGGAAGCCGGTTTCCCGGTGAGCCCGATTCCAGGTGCTTGTGCGGCAATCGCGGCGCTTTCCGTTGCCGGTATTCCGAGTGATCGTTTTTGTTTTGAAGGTTTTTTGCCGGCGAAATCGTCCGGGCGCCGCGAACGTTTGCAGAATCTGGCGCGCGAACCGCGCACTTTGGTTTTTCACGAAAGCTCGCATCGCATTGAAGAGTCACTAACTGACTTTGTCTCGATATTCGGTGCCGAACGCGAAGCGGTCGTGGCGCGCGAATTAACCAAATTATTCGAGACGGTGCTCGGCAATACGCTCGGAGGCTTGCTGGAAAAAGTGCAGCAGGATGAAAACCAGCGCAAGGGCGAATTCGTGGTCATCGTGCGCGGCTGCGAAGACGATTCCGGCGTGGCTTTGGCAGAAGGGCAGCGCCTGTACGCTAAATTGGTCGAGCATATGAAGCCTTCGCAGGCCGCCAAACTGGCCGCAGAGCTGAGCGGTGCGCCGAGAAAGGCCCTGTATGGCGGGGAAGGCTAACCCTTTCGGAACCTTTTACCCGTTCATCGCTCACACGTTTTACACGACCCGAGGGTGAGTGCCATGAACTGCAGAAAAATCACGCTGGCTGTATCGATGTCTTTGCTTGCCACATTTGTCTACGCGCAGGAAACGAAAACCATCGCCAATCCGGCGATCGATATGCCGGCGTATCTTCAAGTGGCCAATGAAGCTGCCCAACATCGCGAGACACATCGCCTGACCGAGGCGGAATTCATTGCGATGAGCCGCGAACCCAATACGATTATTCTGGATGCGCGCAGTGCGGAAAAATATGCCGAGCTGCATATCAAGAATGCCGTGAATCTCAGCTTTCCCGACATTACCGTCGATAGTCTTGCCGAATTATTTCCTGACAAGAATGTCCGCATCCTGATCTATTGCAATAATAATTTCAGCAATGCGCCGAAACCATTTCCGACCAAACGCGCGGATGCATCATTGAACATTTCGACCTACATCAGTCTTTACAGCTATGGCTATAAAAATGTTTACGAGCTGGGCCCGTTGATCGAGATTGAAAAGTCGAAACTGCCCTTTGTTACGAACTCGAAATAGGTTCGCCACGGATTACAGATATTTGAAACCGGAAAAATCGCGTTGGTAGCTGCTCGAACGGGCATAACCACTGCTGCGGCCATAACCGGTGCCGGCGTTACGGGTTTGCGGTTGTGGTGCTGGATTAGGTTTGCTGTTGTTGGTCGGGGTGGTGCTGGTTTGGGTAGCCATGGTAAGTCTCCGTGAGTTGGTGTGCTGGTAATCTACCACACCAAATCAGAAGATAAATAGGCCGTAAGTCATGCCAGTCCAGTTTTCGACATAACTGATTGATTTTAATGAAAGTGGCGGAGTCGATCAGTAAGCCGGGTTCTGTTTAAGACAACCATTCCTCTAGGCCCTGCATCACTGCAAGGCTCAAGCAGCGCACCCGTGTGCGAATCGAGCCAATTCATAGCACACCTATTTGGCCTTGCTCCAAGTGGGGTTTACCGTGCCCTGCGGCGTTAGCCCC
>JAYUWO010000099.1:0-5368 GCA_043753545.1 Arenimonas sp. | reverse complement strand
GGCAGTGACCGAAGCTAAGCGGTGTAGCGCTTCGTCATCAATACAATATGGCGGCATCCAGTACAGAATATCGCCTAAAGGTCGCAGCACTACGCCGTTGGTAATGGCGTGTTGATAGGCCCGCAGGCCGCGACGCTCGCTGGCAGCAAAGGCGGTTTTATTTTTCTTGTCTTGCGCCATTTCAATCGCAAGGATCATTCCGGTTTGCCGCACTTCTGCAACATGCGGATGATTCTTGAATTTTTCGGCAAGCAAAGTCATTTTATTTGCGGTAATTTTATTTTTTTCCAGAATATTGTCGCTGCTGAAAATAGCCAGTGACGCCAATGCTGCGGCGCAGGCCAATGGATTTCCGGTGTAACTATGCGAGTGCAGGAAAGCGCGTTCACGCGAGTCATCCAGAAAACTTTCGTACACATGTTGTGTGGTCAGCACAGCCGACATCGGCATAAAGCCGCCGGTCAGGCCTTTGGATAAGCACATAAAATCCGGACTGATATTGGCTTGTTCGCAGGCGAATAGTGTGCCGGTGCGACCAAAGCCAACCGCAATTTCATCGGCAATAAGATGCGCGCCGTAGTGCGTGCAAATTTCACGTGCACGTTTTAGATAGCTTGGGTGATACATCCGCATGCCGCCGGCACATTGCACCAGTGGCTCGAGAATCAAGGCGCAGATTTCGCCATTATGTTGTTCAAAGATAAGTTGCAATTTTTCTGCGCAACGCAGCGCGTAAGCTTCTGCACTTTCGCCCACTTCTGCATCATAAGCATCGGGGCTTGGTGCAAATAAAGGCTCCAGCAATAGGGGCGCATACACTTTTCGATACAGCGGAATATCGGCCATCGATAAAGCACCGAGGGTTTCACCGTGGTAACCATTACAGAGCGAGATAAATTTAGTGCGCTTGAAATCGCCGCGATTGTAAAAATGGTGAAAACTCATTTTCAAAGAGATTTCGACCGCCGCCGAGCCATTGTCGCCATAAAACACCCGTGATAATCCTTCAGGCGCTGCAGCGACCAGTGCCTCGGCCAGTTTCAGGCCGGGCTCATGCGAAAACCCGGCGTAAATTACATGCTCAAGCGTCTGTGCCTGTTCGGCGATGGCCGCAGCAATGCGTGGCTCTGCGTGACCAAATAAGTTTGTCCACCAACTGCTCACGGCATCAAGATACTGCTTGCCATCGACGCCTTCCAGCCAAACCCCGCGTCCCCGGCGAATCGGCACCAGTGGCAGCGTATCGGGATGTTCCGCCATTTGCGTGCAAGGATGCCACAGCACGGCCAAGTCCCGCTGCCGCCAAGCGGCCGCCTCTGTTAGCATGTGCGTATCAGAGTTTTGCCCAGATAAATTTTTCATGGCGCAATGATGTCGGCTCACGGGCTTTGTGTCTATGCTTGTCATGCGTCATCAGCTTTTAGGAATGTGATGCCAAAATTACCCATCATCCACAGGACCGAAGAGCAGGAAATCGGCCCTTATCGTATGGAGCGACTCGACCTGGAGTTTTCCAATGGTGAACGCCGTCGATATGAACGCTTAAAAAGTCGTGGTCATGGCGCAGTGATGATTGCGGCCATTCCGCAACCCGATACCATTCTGCTGATTCGCGAATACGCCGCCGGAAAACACGCTTATGAAATCGGTCTGCCGAAAGGTCGAATGGATGCCGGTGAAAGCATTCTGGATGCCGCCAATCGTGAATTGAAAGAAGAAGTCGGTTTTGGCGCCAGAAAATTAACCCATCTGCGTTCGATCAGTCTGGCGCCGACCTATATGAGCCACGAAATTCATCTGGTGGTAGCAGAAGATTTATACGAAGAAAGATTGCCCGGCGATGAACCCGAACCTTTGGAAGTATTACCCTGGAAATTCGATAACTTTAATGAGTTGATGCTGCGCGAAGATTGTTCCGAAGGCCGTTCCCTGGCAGCGATGTATATCGTGCGCGATTGGTTGAAGACCAGAAAATAAAAAAGACATGAAACTGAATCCCGAATTGGAAAAAGCCATTCTGCAAGTCGCCCGCGATGCAGGCGAAGCCATCATGAAAGTTTACGCGCAGGACTTTACGGTCGAATTCAAAGGCGATAATTCGCCCTTGACCGCCGCCGATACCGCTGCCCACCACATCATCGAACAAGGCTTGAATATTTTAACGCCGAGCATGCCGGTGTTATCGGAAGAGTCGGCCGACATTGATTGGCAGACCAGAAAAATCTGGCCGCGTTATTGGTTGGTCGATCCGCTTGATGGCACTCGTGAGTTTGTCAAAAAGAATGGAGAATTCACCGTCAATATCGCGCTCATTGAAAATGGCCGTGCGATCTTCGGGGTAATTTTTGCACCGGTACTGGAAACTTTGTGGTGGGGCGATGAGGTGCAAGGTGCCTTTGTGCAGCAAGGTAACGAAATCAAAAAAATTGCCGTTGATAAATCCCAGAAAAACATTTTGCGGGTAGCCGCATCACGTTCGCATCTTGACGATACGACAGCTTCAGCGTTGGTGCGTATGGGTGAGGTTGAACGATTGAGCATGGGCTCCTCGCTGAAGTTCTGCCAGATTGCCGAAGGCGCACTCGATGTGTACCCACGATTCGCACCGACCTCGGAATGGGATACCGCCGCAGGGCAGGCGATTGTAGAAGCGGCCGGTGGCGTGGTGCTGAATCTCGACGGCAGTCCGTTCCGCTACAACACCAAAGACAGTTTGTTGAATCCCCATTTTATTGCACTGGCGAACGCCGATTTGCCATGGCGGAGCTGGTTGCATGACTGATATACAGAACCCGGATGTTCAAAAGCTCCTCGACATCATGGCGAAACTGCGCGATCCGAATGGCGGTTGTCCCTGGGATGTGAAACAGAATTTTTCGACCGTTGCGCCCTACACGATTGAAGAAGCATACGAAGTGGCCGATGCGATTGATCGTAACGATATGCCGGATCTGAAAGACGAGCTCGGCGATCTATTATTGCAAGTCGTGTTTCATGCACGGATGGCCGAAGAAGCCGGGCATTTCAAATTTTCGGATGTTGTAGAAAGCATTTGCGACAAGATGACCCGCCGGCATCCACATGTCTTTGCCGGCGCCACCGTCGAAGACGCAGACGAACAAACACGTTTGTGGGAACTGCAGAAAAAACGCGAGCGTGAAGAAAAGAACGGTGTGCACGATGACAGTGTTCTTTCAGGCATCTCGCGCGGTTTGCCTGAATGGCAGCGTGCAGTGAAATTGCAAAAGCGCGCCGCAACGGTTGGCTTCGATTGGCCGGATCCAAATCCGGTATTCGATAAACTGCACGAAGAAATCGAAGAGTTGCGGGAAGAATTCGCCAAGGGTGTTGGCCATGCAGAACTGGAAGACGAACTAGGCGATGTGCTGTTTGTCGCGGCGAACTTAACCCGGCACGGCAAAGTGGACTTTGGTGCAGCTTTGCGCCGCGCCAACCAGAAATTCGAACGCCGTTTTCGTCGTATGGAAGCCATGATTCATGAGCAGGGCAAAGAACTTGCCGATTTGAATCTGGAGCAGCAGGATATGTTGTGGAATGCGGCGAAAGCCGAAGACAAACGAGGTGAGCTATGTGCCAGTACAGCAACTTCAAGGACTTTTATCCTTTCTATCTGGGCGAACACAGCAATCTGACATGCCGCCGCCTGCATTTCGTCGGCACCACCGGTATCGTCGTTGTCGCCGCGCTGGTCGCTGCCCAAGTGCTGCCATTGGTATGGCTCTGGGCGATTCCGATTCTTGGCTACGGCTTTGCCTGGGTTGGGCATTTTTTCTTTGAAAAAAATCGTCCTGCGACTTTCAAGTATCCGTTTTATTCGTTGCTCGGCGATTGGGTGATGTACAAGGATATGTTGACGGGCAAGATCAAGATTTGATCGTCCGCTAGCGAATCAAGCAAGAAACGGCGTCACTTTCTTTTTCAGGATCGCAATGAGTTTCGGATCCATGTAGCTAAAATTATCCGGTATGCCCAGGCAGATAATTTTCTTGCCATTTAGCGAGTTTCTGAATCGCTTCCGAAGTTTTTCCTGGTGCATGTTTTCCATCACGAATATCTTGTCGGCCCATTCGACCATTTCGGAAGTCAGCGGTGTGATGGCGTCGTTATTCGTACCTGCCGAAAGCACATCGAGGCCTGGCGTTTCTGAAAATATTTGTTCGGCAGTCGGGCTGCGCAACTTGTTCTGACTACAGACGAAAAGAATTTTTTGCATCAATTAGCGATAACGATTGATTTCATCACGCAGTGCGAGCGCAGCGTTGCGTGCTGCTTCGGAAAAATCTTCGCCTGAACTGGCATACAAAATCGCTCGTGATGAACTGATCACCAGGCCATCACCGCTTTTCGTTTTACCATTCTTGACCATCGCTTCGACATCGCCGCCTTGTGCGCCGACGCCGGGCACCAGAAAAGGCAGGTCACCCACGAGAGCCCGCACGTCGGCCAGTTGTCTTGGCCAGGTCGCACCGACGACCAGCATGCAATTGCCATACTCGTTCCATTGTTCGGATACCGTTCTGGCGACATGCTGGTAAAGCGGTTTGCCATCGCTGATCAAATCCTGAAAATCGCCGGCACCTTTATTCGAAGTGCGGCAAAGCAGGATTACGCCTTTGTCTTTGCGATCAAGAAACGGCTGAATTGAATCGCGACCCAGATAAGGATTCAAGGTAACGGCATCGGCTTGGTAACGATCGAAGGCTTCGATCGCATAACGCTCGGCCGTGCTGCCGATATCGCCACGCTTGGCGTCGAGGATCACCGGAATGCCGGGATAGGTTTTATGGATATACGCGATGGTTCTTTGCAGAGAGTCTTCAGCGCCTAATGCGGCGAAGTGCGCAATCTGCGGTTTGTAGCAACAGACCATATCGGCAGTCGCATCAACAATGGATTTATGAAATTCAAACAGCGCATCCGGATGGTTTTGCAGATGCGCTGGAAATTTCGACAACTCGGGATCAAATCCGACACAGACCAGAGACTGGTTTTTTTTCTGTGCTTCGCGGAGTGTGTTGATAAAGCTCATGCAGACCTCGAATGGGACTTTTCAAATTTACATACTGACATCCCGGCTTGCACCGGGATGAATAGTTTATTTCAAAGCCTTGTAACGCAAACGATGCGGCTTGGCACCTTCATCACCCAGACGACGGCGTTTGTCTTCTTCGTATTCCTTGTAATTGCCTGGGAAGAATTCAACATGCGAGTCGCCTTCGAAGGCAAGAATATGCGTGGCAATTCGATCCAGAAACCAGCGATCATGCGAAATTACCATTACGCAGCCCGGGAATTCCAGCAGGGCATCTTCAAGCGCGCGCAGGGTTTCTACGTCAAGATCGTTCGA
>JAYUWO010000098.1:0-16299 GCA_043753545.1 Arenimonas sp. | reverse complement strand
TCAAAAGAAAGCACGGTCGAGATCATGCATGCTTTGGTGAAAGGCGGTGCCGATATCATCGAGCTGGGCGTTCCATTCTCCGATCCGATGGCGGATGGTCCGACTATTCAGCGCAGTTCCGAACGTGCGCTTGAACGTGGCGTCAACACCAATTTTGTTTTTGAATCCGTCAAAAAGTTTCGCGAACAAGATAACGATACGCCAGTCGTACTGATGGGTTATTTGAATCCGATCGAAATGCGTGGTCTCGATACCTATGCCGGGCAAGCGGTGCAGGCCGGTGTCGACGGCGTATTGCTGGTAGATTTGCCGCCCGAAGAAGCCGAACCGATGCGCGCGGCTTTCAATCAGCATGGCTTGAATCTCATTTCGCTCGCTGCGCCCACCACGACACCTGAACGTTTGCATCGCCTCGCAACGGAATCGCAGGGTTATCTGTATTACGTCAGTTTCGCGGGCGTCACTGGTGCGAGCGGTATCGATACAGCGGATGTCTTGAGCAAGGCCAGTGCATTGAGAATGCAGGCGAAAGTGCCGGTCATGATCGGCTTTGGAATCAAGGATGCCGCGTCGGCAAAAGCTCTCGCCCCGGCAGCCGACGGCATCGTCATTGGGAGTGCTTTGGTCGAGGCGTTGGCCGCAAGCGATCATCCTGCCGACACCGCAGAAGCCTTTCTGAAGCCGATCCGGGACGCTTTGGACAGCATTTGAACCTGGCCACTACTGACCGTAGTCGTGTTTGCGGCTACACTGTCGGCTCAGCAAACAACGCGAGATATCCATGAGTTGGTTGACCAAATTAATGCCAGCGCGCATCCGCACCGAAGGTGGCGGCAAGCGCGGGGTACCCGAAGGTCTTTGGGAAAAATGTGACAGTTGTGGTGCCGCTCTCTACGGCCCGGAACTTGAAAAAAATATCCGGGTTTGTCCGAAGTGCAATCACCATATGAGTATCGAGGCCCGCGAACGGCTGGCTTCATTTCTCGATGAAGGTCCGGTTGAAGAAATTGCTCCCGATCTGGGTCCGCGCGACGCCCTGCATTTCAAAGACCAGAAAAAATATTCCGATCGCATTAAAGCCGCGCAAAAAAGTACCGGTGAAAAAGATGCAATGATCGCCGTGAAGGGTTTGCTGAAAGGACACGATATTTGCGTGGCTGCTTTCGAATTCCGCTTCATGGGAGGTTCGATGGGGTCGGTGGTCGGCGAAAAGTTCGCACTGGCCGCGGAACGCGCCTTGCAGGAAAAATGCCCCTTCGTCTGTTTTGCTTCCTCCGGTGGCGCCCGAATGCAGGAAAGTCTTTTTTCGCTGATGCAAATGGCGAAAACCTCGGCAGCCATCGGTCGTTTGCAAGCGGCTGGGCTACCGTATATTTCAGTGCTTACGCACCCCACCACGGGCGGCGTGACGGCTTCGCTGGCGATGCTGGGTGATCTGAATATCGGTGAACCGCAGGCCCTGATTGGCTTTGCCGGACCTCGCGTGATTGAACAAACCGTTCGCGAAAAATTGCCGGAAGGATTCCAGCGGTCCGAGTTTCTGCTCGATCACGGCACTGTTGATCTGATTATCGATCGCCGCGAAATGCGTGACCGTATTGCCGATTTGCTGGCTCTGATGATGAATCGTGCCGCGCCGGAAAAAGTAGAGGCTTGAGTTGCGTAAATATTTCGGCACGGATGGAATTCGCGGCCGCGTTGGTGAAGGCGTAATTTCTGCGGATTTCATGTTGCGATTGGGCAATGCTGCAGGGCGTGTACTGGCCGGGCAAAAGCCGCATGCCATTATCGTGATCGGCAAGGACACCCGTATTTCTGGTTACATGTTTGAATCCGCGCTTGAAGCGGGCCTCGTTGCCGCTGGCGCCGATGTCAGAATGCTGGGGCCCATGCCGACACCGGGTATTGCGCATCTCACCAAAACCCTGCGTGCCGATGCCGGTATCGTGATTTCGGCATCGCATAATCCACACGAAGACAATGGCATCAAGTTTTTTTCCGCCAAGGGCGAAAAACTTAGCGATGAAGTCGAATTGGCGATCGAAGCGGAATTGGATAAACCGTTCTTTACAGTGTCGTCCGAGCATCTCGGTAAGGCGAGTCGGGTGGAAGACGCACAGACGCGTTATGCCGAATTCTGCAAGACAACCGTTCCAGAAATATTCTCTCTGAGTGGTTTGAAAATCGCACTGGATTGCGCGCATGGCGCGACCTATCACGTGGCACCCAAAGTATTTTCCGAACTGGGCGCGGACATCATTTCCATGGGTATTCAACCCGATGGTCTGAATATCAATCATGGTGTAGGGTCAACGCACCCGGAAGCGTTGCAGAAACTCGTCGTTGAAAACAACTGCGATCTCGGTATCGCTTTTGACGGCGACGGCGATCGCGTCTTGATGGTCGATGGCGATGGGCATCTGCATGACGGTGATGCGCTGATTTATGTCTTGGCCAATGAATGGAAAAGAACTGGCCGTCTGCATGGCCCGGTCGTCGGCACACTGATGACCAATTACGCGATGGAAAAATCGCTGGGGGAATCCGGCATTTCGTTTGTCCGTGCAAAAGTCGGCGATCGTTTCGTGCATCAGGCCTTGAATGAGGGCGGCGGCGTGCTTGGTGGTGAAGCCTCCGGACATTTACTTTGCCTTGATCGCAGCGGTACCGGTGATGCGATTGTTGCTGCATTGCAGGTTCTCGAAGTGTTGCAGGCCCGTCAAATGTCATTGAAGCAGGCAGTCAGCGGGTATCAACCGCTGCCGCAGAAAACCGTGAATATCAGGATAGGCGCCGGTGCAAAACCATTGGATTCGGCGAATGTGCAAAACGCACGTGTAGAGGCCGAAGCCGTCTTGCAAGGAAAGGGCCGCCTGGTGCTGCGTGCGTCCGGCACCGAGCCATTGATCCGTGTGACGGTAGAAGCCGCAGACGCGGTGCTGATGCAATCGGTATTGGACAAATTGGCAGACGCCGTCAGAGCGGCTGTTTAATCAAAAACATTTGAAGAGGTTTTTATGAGCAAGATTCCCAGTCTCGATATTCGACGTTTTGATACCGATAAAGACGCTTTCGTTGCCGAACTCGGTGCGGCGTATCGCGAATGGGGTTTTTGCGGCATCAGTGGCCATGGTTTGAGCACTGAAGCGCTCGCCAACGCCTATGAAGTATTCAAACAATTTTTTGCCTTGCCGACCGAGGCTAAATTGCAATATCACCTGAAAGGTACCGGCGGTGCGCGCGGTTATACGCCGTTCGGTATCGAGACAGCGAAGGATTCGAAATATCCCGACCTGAAAGAATTTTTCCATATTGGCCGCGAGTTGCCTGCCGGTTCGCGATATGCGGACGTGATGGCACCGAATGTCTGGCCGAAGGAAGTCGCCAACTTCCAGGAGCACGGCTACGGTTTGTATCAAGCATTGGATGACTTGGGAACACGTGTTTTGCAGGCATTGGCATTGCATATCAATCTGCCGCAGGATTTTTTCGCGGACAAGACCAACAACGGCAATTCAATTTTGCGCCCCATTCATTATCCGCCGATTACTGCGCCCGATATTCCGAATGTCCGTGCCGGTGCGCATGAAGATATCAATTTCATTACCTTGCTGGTCGGTGCCAGTGCCGCGGGTCTCGAAGTGTTGTCGCATAAGGGCGAGTGGGTACCGTTCACAGCCGAAGCCGATACGATTGTTGTGAACATCGGCGACATGTTGCAACGACTGACCAATCACGTGTATCCATCGACCACCCATCGCGTCGTCAATCCGCCGGGTGAAGCCGCCCGTAACCCGCGTTATTCAGTGCCGTTTTTTCTGCATCCGAATCCGGATTATCTGATCGAAACTTTACCGTCCTGCATCAGCGCCGAGAATCCCAATCGCTATCCAACGCCGATTACCTCGCATGAATATCTGATGGAGCGCCTGCGGGAAATCAAGCTGGTCTGATGTTGATAAAAGCCACCAGGCGGATTTTAATGGCAGCGACCTTCGTTTATGTCGCCGTTTGCAGCTGGCTATATTTTTCCCAGCGATCGATGCTGTATTTTCCAACGCCGGCAATCGCCGACGTCCAGGCCGAAGCGTTTGAACTACAAAACGATGGATTGAAACTGAGAGGCTGGGTCGTCAATCCTGGCAAGCAGCGTGCGATGATTTATTTCGGCGGTAATGCCGAAGCCGTGGAATACAACGCCGACGTTTTCAAAACTACATTGCCCGATGTCACCGTGTACCTGCTGCCGTATCGTTCTTATGGCGGCAATCCGGGAGAATTAACGGAAGCAAATGTCTACAGTGATGCCTTGAAATTATATGACCAGATAAAATCCCGGCATGGCTCAATCAGTGCATTGGGCAGAAGTCTCGGTTCGGGTGTTGCCACCTATCTGGCGTCTGAACGGAAGATAGACAAGCTGGTGCTGGTAACGCCTTACGACAGCATGGTCAATGTTGCGAAGGTTCATTATCCAGCTTTCCCAGTCAGTTTTATTATCAAGGATCGCTATGAATCCTGGCGCAGAGCTCCGCAGATCAATTCCAAAGTCCTGGTCATGATAGCCGGAATGGATGAAATCATTCCGCGTACGAGTACCGATAATTTGCTTCGCCATTTCAAGCAAAAACCCAATGTCATCGTCTTCGACGGAGCCGGGCACAACACGCCGTCCGATTCGACGGCATATGACAAAGCGGTTTCCGAATTTATAGGTCAATAAAAAATCCCGGCATGACCGGGATTTTTGTTGTGCATTTGATCGGTTAAGCCAAGTCGTCCCAGCCGGGCTGTGGGCTGAAGCGGTCTCCGTAACGATTGGCGAGCACTTCAAGGCGGGCTTTCAGTTTCGCGGCGCCAATGGCTTTGATGTGTTCGATCGGGCCGCCACGGAAAGGCGCAAAGCCGGTACCAAAAATCACACCGGCATCCAGCAATTCCGCATCGGCCACCACGCCGTCATGCAGGCAGGAAACGGCTTCGTTCAACATCGAAAGTATGAGTCGATCTTCCAGATCTTCCGGCGCCTGATAACTGGCAGGCACTTCGGGTTTTACCGCACGTCCGTTTTCCCATTTGTACAAGCCCTGGCCATCTTTCTTGCCGCGTTTGTTGGGTTCGACTTTCAGTGCGTCTGGCAGGGTTTGTCCGTGGAAATCGGCCATGACTTTGCCGACGCTAGCGGCGACGTCCAGGCCAACGGTGTCGACCAATTCAATTGGGCCCATCGGCATGCCAAATTTCAATGCGGCTTTGTCGATGACCGGGCCGGGAATACCTTCGTGGAAACACAAAATCGCTTCCTGCATATACGGCGCCAGAATTCTATTAACCAAAAAGCCAGGCGTGCCTGCCACCGGGACCGGTAATTTATCAATGGATTTGCAGAACGCTGCCAAACGGCGCTGGGTTTCGCTTGCCATTTGATCGTGTTGCACTATCTCTACCAACGGCATCAAGGCGACCGGATTGAAATAGTGCAGGCCGGCAAAGTCGGCCGGATTTTTCAATTTCGTACGCAATTTGTTTAATGGAATCGAGCTGGTGTTGGATACCAGCAAAGCACCCGGTTTCATTTTTTGTTCGAGGCTGGCGTACAGATTTTGCTTGGCTTCCTGATTTTCGAAAATGGCTTCGATAATCAAATCTGCTTTTGCTACCCCATCACCAGCAACGTCGGCATTCAAACGTGCGACGGTAGCTGCCCGTTTTTCCGGATTTTTGACTTTCTTTTCGTACAATTTC
This sequence comes from Arenimonas sp., assembly GCA_043753545.1. Lineage (GTDB taxonomy): Bacteria > Pseudomonadota > Gammaproteobacteria > Xanthomonadales > Xanthomonadaceae > Arenimonas. The sequence goes on along the minus strand of JAYUWO010000098.1, from coordinate 10,554 downwards.
GCCGCGCGATCAATGGCAGGCTGGATGTATTGCATTTCGCGGTCTTGCAGCGTGACATCGAAACCACGCAATGCACACCAGGCGGCGATGTCGCCACCCATCACGCCTGCACCGACGACATGGACATGCTGGATGCCATGATCTTTGCCGCCAAGTCCTTTCAGGCGATCCATCATGAAGAACACGCGGATCAGGTTTTTCGCAGTCGGTGTTTTTGCCAAGGCAGTCACCGATTTTGCTTCCTGCACCAGCGCCGGATGCACCGGCATGCCACCACTGCGTGCCCAGGTATTAATCAATGAAAACGGAGCCGGGTAGTGTTCTTTGCGGGCTTTGCGGCTTACTTGCTTCAGCATTTGCGGAGCCAGCAATTTACGGCCCAGAAACGAGTTCGTGGCCCAGACCGTCGCGCGTTGTTTCAACGGACGTTTCACGCCGCGTTGAATCAGACCCAGTGCCGCTTCCTGCAAGCCCGACGGGTCGGTGATTTTATCGACCAGACCGATGGCTTTGGCCGCAGAGCCTGTTAATGTGCGACCAGTCAACATCATATCCATGGCGGCCGGCGCACCGACCAATCGCGGTAGACGAACACTGCCGCCCCAGCCCGGATAAATGCCGAGTTTTACTTCAGGCAAACCAATGCGGGTATTTTCTTCATTGCTGGCCACGCGGTAACGGCAGGCTAAAGCCAGTTCGGTACCACCCCCCATGCAAGGTCCAGTGATGATGGCCACGGTCGGGCAACGCAGGTCGGCCAGACGTTGAAAAATCAACTGGCCCCGGCGGATGGATTCGTAGACAGTGCCTTTGGCATCGAAACTTTCAAACTCCTTGATGTCGGCGCCATGGGCAAAGCCGGTGGGCTTGCCCGATTTGATGATCAAGCCTTTCGGCATTTCGAGAGGCAAGCGTTCCAGCATCGAATCGAGCTGGTCCAGAACGGCTTGACTCAGGGCATTCACGCTTTGCCCATCGCGATTGAGAGAAAGCACAAGAACACCATCGGCACGGCTTTCTACTTGCCAGTGCGTGAGGCGAAGTCCGTCGAACATGGCGGCTCCAACAATTTTAGGGGTAAGGCCTTATCATCGTGGCTGAATTTAGAGTGGTCAATCGTTTATGGCGGAAATTCGGGTTACGAATGAACTTTTCCGGCAAAAGCAGGTCTTTCAATCGGCCCCAACGGCCGCAAGCAAGGGATAGCGGTTTTAATGGGTGAGAACGAACTGGACCTGGAACTGGTCAAGCGTGTGCAAAGTGGTGACAAAACGGCGTTCGATGTGCTGGTACTTAAATACCAACACCGAATTGGCGCCGTGATTGGCCGCTTCGTGCATGACTATGCCGAAAGCCAAGATATTGCACAGGAAACATTTATTCGTGCGTATCGTGCGCTGAATAATTTCCGTGGTGATGCCCAGTTTTACACTTGGCTATACAGGATTGCCGTGAACACTGCGAAGAACCATCTGGTTTCAATGAAGCGTCGCCCGCCGACTTCCGATGTGGATGCCGACGACGCCGAGCATTTTGATGGTGCCTATCGGATGCACGATAGTGATACTCCCGAACACGAACTGTTGCGCGAAGAAATCGCCCGCACCGTGTCCGAGGTAGTGGCTGAATTGCCCGAAGAATTAAGACAGGCGATTACCCTTCGGGAAATGGAAGGCCTGTCTTACGAAGAGATTTCCGAAACCATGGATTGCCCTATCGGTACGGTGCGGTCCCGAATTTTCCGTGCACGCGAAGCGATTGATTTGCGTCTGCGACCCTTGATGGATAGTGAAAGAGTGCGCCCATGAATTCTATGAATAACTTAGACGACAAAATTTGCGAACAACTCTCGGCCTGGATGGATGGTGAATTATCCAGAGACGAAGCCATGTTTCTCGAACGCCGCCTGCAACACGACACGGCGTTGCGGGCGATGTATTCGCGCCTGCAAATGAGTTCGGCCTGCATGAAGGGTCAGTCGGCCCGGCTTATGCCGCAAACACTTTGCATCAATATCAAACAGGCGCTGTCTGAAGAGATGTCGCCGAAGAAATCGCGCACGCCATTGTTCGCCTGGGCTGCGGCTGCTTCGATGGCCTTTGCCGCCATCGTGTTTGTTCCAAGCATGATGCAGAACACGGCAGTACCCGAGCCGAAGTTTTCCAATAATTCAGCGCCCGTTTCCGGGCCGGCGGCGCCCCCGTCTTTTGCGTCAGCCGATTTGATTGCAAGCACCAGTACGACAGCTATCAGTATGCCGGTATCGGCAAGTCCATCGACTCCGTCGCCTGTAACAAGCGATCCGGCCGCGATTGAAACAGTGGCGGGTATCGAATCTCCGGAAAACTTCCCCTTGAATGTCAGCAGCGAAAAACGCAGCTGGCCGCGATCGGCAGTGAATACCAATAGCGATCCCGCACTCGAGGCTTATTTGGTAAGACACAACCAAATGATGGCGCAAGACGGCATGGGCGGATTTGTTCCCTATGTCGACGTTGTTGCACAGGATTCCGAGAAAGTCGAGAACGGTAGCAAAGGCGCGATCGAGAAAGCGGGTGCCAATAAGTGATGTTGCGTTTTTTCATTAGCGTATTTCTTTTGCATTTTGCGTTTGCTGCACAGGCACAGACGCAGTCGGCGGAATCCGAAAAGCCCGGTTGGTTCGGGCAGGCCAAGGCCTGGGTCGGCGATAAATTCAATCGCGACGATGCCAGCGATTGGTTGAAACGGATCGGGCCTGCGCTTCGCAAACAAAATTATCAGGGCACCCTGGTGATGGTCGCCGAAGGTCGTATCGAGACGATGGCGGTTTACCACGCCTTCGAAAAGGACCGTGAGCGTGAACGCATCGTTGCCCTCAGCGGGCCACCCCGTGAAGTCGTCCGTGATAATAAAGTGGTCGTCAGCACCAATGACAAAGAGGGTTCCGTTGGTTATGAGGCCGGTGCCAGCGACCGCTGGAATCCATCAGAGCAATTTGCCCTGGCCGACAATCTGGACGGCTACGAGACCAAGCTGGGAACGACCGAGCGCATTGCCAATTTCGAAACGCAGGTCGTTGAAATCCGTGCCCGCGACAAATGGCGTTATGGCCACCGGCTCTGGCTGGAAAAGACGACCGGATTCCCGATGCGGATCGACTTGATCGATGAAAACGGCGCCACGCTGGAAAAAGTGGCGTTCACCGATTTGCAACTAGGCAAGACGCCGAAAGAATCGGATCTCGCATTTCCGAAGAACCAGAATTTCCATCGTGTTCAAAGCATGTCGGCAAAAAATCAGGCCGACCCCGGATGGCGCGTGATGTCGGCACCTAAGGGTTTCGAATTGCGTGCCGCGCGCAGCTCGGGCAATGGCGTGCATCTTTTGTACAGTGATGGTTTGGCATTTGTGTCGGTTTATATCGAGCGCGCTACGCAAGCTCAAAAAGGTCAGAGCGCGATGCAGCGCGGTGCCGTCAACGTGTTTGCGCAATGGAATAATGGCCGCAGGGTCACTGTCATCGGGAAAGTGCCTGCCAGAACGGTGGCGCAATTTGGTCAGGTGGCTCCACCTTCAAAATAATTTATCAACGCGGAATATTGCCGGGTATCAAGCTGGCGCTTCATCAGGAACTTTTATAATTTTTGTAATCCAAGTTAGCGGTTGTGCATTGTTTATTTCGACAATCTTTTTTCAATCATGACAAACGAGCGAGTTCACTATTTTATGAAACCTGTATCCCGATTTGTTTTGGGTTTTTCGACTTGCGCATTGCTGGTGGCCTGTTTTTCCCAGGTTCAACAACCGGTACAAGCCTCGGATGCCACTGTTTTTGCCGGCCAGGCCACGGCAAGCAATGCCGCTTTGCCATTGGTAAATCTTCCGGATTTTTCAGTGTTGGTCGAACGTACCGGTCCTGCCGTGGTCAACATCGAGGCAATCGCCAAGGAGCCAGCAAGAAAGTCGGTTTCTTCGGAACCTGCCGGCATGCCTCCAGGCTCGGAAGAAATGCCGGAGTTATTCAAGCGGTTTTTCGGTCAGCCCGGGATGCCAATGCCGCAACAGCCGCGTAGTGGCATTTCCTATGGCAGCGGTTTCATCATTTCCTCAGACGGATATGTGCTGACTAATCATCACGTCATTGCCGGCACCGACGAGGTGATTGTTCGCCTGGCAGATCGCAGGGAGTTCAAGGCAAAAGTCATAGGAAGCGACGAGATGTCGGATGTTGCCCTGTTGAAAGTTCAGGCTAATAACTTGCCGATCCTGCAAATCGCGGATTCAAGAAAAGTGAAGCCGGGGCAATGGGTCATCGCCATCGGTTCGCCGTTCGGTTTCGATCATTCCGTCACCGCCGGCATTGTCAGCGGTCTGGGTCGCCCCAGCATTGATGGTAGTCAGCGTTATGTGCCATTCATTCAAACCGACGTTGCCATCAACCGTGGTAATTCCGGCGGCCCGCTCTTAAACACGGCGGGCGAAGTCGTGGGAATCAACTCGCAAATCTTCAGCAATTCCGGCGGCTATATGGGCGTCAGTTTCGCCATTCCCATGGAAGTGGCGATGAATGCCGTCCAGCAGCTCAAGCAGAACGGCAAAGTCACTCGGGGTCAGCTCGGTGTGCAAATACGTAACGTCACCCGCGATGAAGTGAGCGAGCTGGGCCTTCCGCGTCCGGGTGGCGCATTTGTGGACGAGGTCGGAAATGGCAGTGCGGCTCAAAAGGCAGGCATTTTGCCGGGCGATGTGATTACCGCACTGAATGGCAGGGAAATTGCGCAGTCGTCGATGTTGCCGCCGATGGTTGGAGCTATGCCGCCAGGTGCGAAGGTAAAGGTCGATCTGTATCGGGACGGCAAAGCTAAAGCCGTGGTGGTAGAGCTGACTGTGCTGAATGAAACAGCCGCTACCTCGCCAAATCAAAACGAGAACCGCCGCCCGGAAGCATCCGGCAGCAGCGTGCTGGGAATTAGCGTCACGGCAGTAGATGCCAAGACACGTGGGCTATTGGGTTTGGCGAATGGCCAGGGTGTCCAGATTGCTCGCTTGAATAGCCCAATGGCAGCACAGGCAGGTTTGTCTGCAGGAGATGTCATTTTGCAAGTCGGTCGCCAACCAGTGGGCAGTGCGGCGGAATTCAATGCGGCCTTAAAGGCTTATAAATCAGGCGAACGCATCAGGTTGCTGGTCCGAAATAATCAAAGTACGGGCCTTGTCACTCTCGAAATGCCTTGATTTTGCAGCATGGGTAGTGGAGTGCCGGCCTTCGTTTGTTCAGGGCGAACGAAGGTCGGTACTGCGTGGGTGGCCCGGCTATGAGATAATGGCGCGTTAACCATCACCGAAGACGGCATCGCCGGCCACATGCAGCATATTCGTAATTTTTCCATTATTGCCCACGTAGATCACGGCAAATCCACTTTAGCCGACCGCATTATCCAACTCTGCGGAGGCCTGGAAGCACGCGAGATGGAAGCTCAGGTGCTCGATTCCAATCCTATCGAACGCGAACGTGGTATCACGATCAAGGCGCAATCGGTTTCTCTGCCTTACACAGCCAAGAACGGCCAGACTTATCAGCTTAATTTTATTGATACTCCCGGCCATGTCGATTTCAGCTATGAAGTTTCACGCTCCCTGGCTGCCTGTGAAGGCGCGTTATTGGTGGTCGATGCTGCTCAAGGCGTTGAAGCCCAGTCGGTGGCCAACTGCTACACCGCCGTCGAGCAGGGACTGGAAGTAATTCCAATCCTCAATAAAATCGATCTACCGACCGCCGATATCGAAAAAGTAAAAAAGGAAATCGAGGCCGTTATCGGCATTGATGCAGAAGAAGCCGTGTCCATTAGCGCGAAAACCGGCTTGAATATCGATCTAGTGCTGGAAGCGATTGTTGCCCGCATCCCGCCACCGAAACCACGCGATACTGACAAACTTCAGGCACTGATCATCGATTCCTGGTTTGACAATTATCTCGGTGTTGTTTCGCTTGTGCGGGTCATGCAAGGCGAGTTAGTGCCAGGCGCAAAGATGCTGGTGATGTCGACCGGCCGCACGCACTTGATCGATTCTGTCGGCGTATTCACACCCAAACGCAAACCCTTGGCGAAACTTGCCGCTGGCGAAGTGGGCTGGATTACTGCCTCCATCAAGGATGTCCATGGCGCACCTGTTGGCGACACGCTGACATCGGCAGCCGATCCTGCAGATAAGCCCTTGCCAGGTTTCCAAACCGTACAGCCACGAGTCTTTGCCGGTTTGTTTCCAGTCGATGCCGATGACTACCCCGATTTGCGGGTAGCGCTGGAAAAACTCAAATTAAATGATGCTGCGATGCAGTTCGAGCCGGAAAGCTCCGAAGCCATGGGCTTTGGTTTCCGTTGCGGATTCCTTGGCATGTTGCACATGGAAATTGTGCAGGAACGGCTTGAGCGTGAGTACGATTTAAATCTGATCACGACGGCGCCTACAGTTATCTACGAAGTCCTGAAAACCGACGGCAGCGTTATTCCGATGGATAACCCGGCGAAATTGCCACCAACTACTTTGGTGCAAGAAATTCGCGAGCCGATTATCCGCGCCAATATCCTGACGCCGCCGGATTATGTCGGCAACGTGATCAAGTTATGCGAAGAAAAGCGCGGTTCGCAGATCGGAATTCAATACCTGGGTAGCCAGGTGCAGATTTCCTACGAAATGCCGATGGCAGAAGTGGTCTTGGACTTTTTTGACCGACTGAAGTCGGTGTCGCGTGGCTATGCTTCGCTGGATTACCATTTCCTGCGCTTCGAAGCCGGCCCATTTGTGCTTCTTGATACCTTAATCAATGGAGACCGGGTGGACGCACTTTCCAGCATCGTCCATCGCAGCCATGCCGACCGTCGTGGCCGCGAGCTTTGCGAGAAGATGCGGGAACTAATTCCGAGGCAAATGTTCGATGTTGCGATCCAGGCGGCCATTGGTGCCCAGGTCATTTCACGCTCGACGGTAAAGGCGATGCGGAAAAACGTACTGGCCAAATGTTACGGCGGCGATGCAACGCGCAAGAAGAAATTGATCGAAAAGCAAAAAGAAGGCAAGAAACGAATGAAGCAAGTGGGGCGTGTGGAAATTCCGCAAGAGGCTTTCCTTGCCGTGTTGAAGATGGACAACAATTAACCGATCCAAGGATAAAACGTGAAATTTGATTTTGCACTGCTGTTGACATTTCTGACCTTGCTGAGTGGCTTTATTTGGCTGGTAGACAGCCTGTTCTTTGCTAAAAGCCGCAAGCTGATGCAAAAGGAAGGAGAAGAAGTCGCTGATCCGGTTCTAGTGGATTACGCCAAATCCCTGTTTCCGGTACTTTTCGCGGTGTTGACGCTGCGGTCTTTCATAGCAGAGCCTTTCCGCATTCCGTCTGGCTCTATGGAGCCGAACCTGATGGTCGGTGATTTTATCCTGGTCAATAAATACAACTATGGCATCAGGCTGCCCGTCCTGAACAAGAAAATCATCGAGGTCGGCGGTCCTAAACGGGGCGACGTCGTGGTGTTCCGCTATCCCGGTATGCCCGGCATTGCCGATGATCCCAGTATCGGCGTGGATTACATCAAGCGCGTGGTCGGTTTGCCTGGAGACGAGGTCACCGTGGTCGATAATCGCGTCAGCATCAACGGAGTTCAGGTTGAATATGCGCCGATTGCCGATTTTCAGGTTATCGAGAACTTGCCGGGTAAACCGCATGTCATTCAGGAAATTCCAAACGGTAACGTTACTAAAAACGGTACCTGGCAGGTCCCGGAGGGCGAGTATTTCATGATGGGTGATAATCGCAACAACAGTTCGGATGGCCGGGAGTGGGGCTTTGTGCCCGAAAAGAACCTGGTCGGTCGCGCGATGTTTATTTGGTTAAACTGTCAGAGTATGCTCAAGGCCTGCAATGATGGCTTCGATTATTCACGGATTGGCGATACTATTGAATGACTTAACGCGAGGGGGATTTATGCAAATGCAAACAATGAAGGCACAACGTGGTATCACGCTTATCGGCTTCATCATGTTGTTGGCCGTGGTCGGCGTGTTTTTGTTTGTAGGCTTCAAGCTCTTTCCTGTATATGCAGAGTACTACAGTGCCGTAACGGACATGAAGGCTTCCTGCAAGGAACCCGATGCACCTAACGCCACCTTGCAGCAAATGCGCTCCAAGCTTGATCGTCGCTTCAATATTAGCTACGTGGATAGTATCGATACCAAAAAAGACGTGAAAATCATTGTTGACGGTGAAACGCGTCTGCTGAATATCAAATATGAAGTCCGTAAACCGCTTATCTACAATCTGGATTTCGTGGCCAAGTTCGATGCATCTGAGCCAATGGTAGGTGGCGGCACGGGTGGTGAGTAAAAGTATTGGTTACAGCTTTAAACAGCCCACGATGTTGCAACAGGCATTACGCCACCGCAGTGCGGGTGCTCCACATAACGAACGGCTGGAATTCCTGGGTGACTCGCTGGTCAATCTGATCGTCGCGGAATCGCTTTTTTCACATTGGCCAAAAGCAGATGAGGGCGCATTGACACGCGCCCGTGCGAATTTGGTCAGGGAGTCATCGCTGGCTGCGATAGCACGCCAGCTCGATATCGGCGATAGCATCGTGCTGGGAAGTGGTGAAATGAAGACTGGAGGGCACAGACGTGACTCCATACTTGCCGATACCCTTGAAGCCGTCATCGCGGCTATTTATCTGGATTCCAATTTTGAAAGCTGCAGGGCAACTGTATTGCCCTGGTTTGAGCAGCAAATTCGCGACATACAACCTGGCAAGATAGATAAAGACGCTAAAACACGCTTGCAAGAATGGCTACAAGCCAAACAGCTCGCACGACCTGATTACCAATTGCTAGAGAGTCGCGGTGAAGACCACGCACGTATTTTCATCGTGCAATGTTCGACCGTGGAGCCCGAGTTGTACGAACAGGCCGAAGGCAGTTCGTTGCGTTTGGCGGAAATGGCCGCTGCCGAAAAATTAATGATTAAACTGGAAGCGCTAAAGCAATGAATGTCGACACAGTAACTCCTGGCTATCGAGCCGGCACCATTGCCGTCATCGGTCGTCCCAATGTCGGTAAATCGACACTCGTCAATGCACTGGTTGGGGCGAAAATCAGTATCGTTTCGCCGAAAGCACAGACTACGCGTCATCGTTTGCTCGGTATTGCGACCTTTCCCGAAGGTCAATTGATGCTTGTCGATACCCCTGGAATTCATGGTCGCCAGACCCGCGCGATGAACCGTTACATGAATCGCGCCGCTCGTGGTGCGGTGTCGGATGTCGATGCTGCTGTCTTGGTTATCGAAGCGGGGCGCTGGACCGAAGATGACTCATTGGCCATGTCGGCCTTGAAAGAAAGCAAAGTACCCTGCATCCTGGTCGTCAATAAAGTCGACAAGATTGCCGATAAAAACAGCCTGCTTCCATTCATTGCAAAAATCACTGCCGAGCATGAATTTACTTCCGTGCATCCATTATCGGCACTCAAAAAAAAGGGCACCGAAGCCCTGGTCAAAACACTGATCGGCTTGATGCCGGAATCCGAAGCCCACTACGGCGAAGACGAGATCACCGACAAAAGCGAAAGATTCCTCGCTGGCGAATTGGTGCGTGAACAATTAATGACGCGACTCGGCGAAGAACTGCCTTACTCGACGACAGTTGAAATCGAGAAATTCGAGGAAGACGGCCAGATGCTGCGTATTTCTGCCGTGGTCTGGGTTGAACGCGAAAGCCAGAAGCCGATCGTGATTGGCAACGGAGGCGAACGGATGAAAGCCATATCCACCAGTGCCCGTGTCGGCATGGAAAAATTATTCGGACGCAAGGTATTTCTTGAAACCTGGTGCCGTGTGCGCGAGGGTTGGTCGGATGATGAAGCAGCGTTGCGACGTTTCGGATATCTCGACTAAACATGCGGATACAAGGTCAGCCGGCCTTTGTTCTACACGCACGTGCGTGGCGTGAAACCAGTTTTATCGTTGAGGTATTGACGCAGGATTATGGCCGCCTGGCATTGGTTGCTCGCGGCATGACCGGTGCCAAAAAGCACAATCAGCGCGCTGCTTTGCAGCCAATGCAATATGTCCGCCTTGATTATCAGCTCAAGGGCGAGATGGCCAGCATGCAGCAAGTCGAGACACTCGACGTTGCCCCCCGATTGCAGGGTGATTATCTGCTGGCAACGTTCTATCTCCATGAATTGCTTTTGAAATTATTGCCGCGGCAAGATGCCGCCCAAGATGTGTTCGATCTATATCGGGAAACACGAAATAGAATGGCGCTGAATGAATCACTTGCGTGGACATTACGACGGTTCGAGCGTGATTTGCTTCAGGCCATCGGCGTAGGTTTTTCTTTCGATTCAACCCATGACGACCAACCGCTGGATCCGGCTGCCCGTTACCGTCTGGATGTCGAACAGGGTCCCGTCAGGGATAAACGACATAGTGTAGGCACTGTCACTGGAGCCGCGCTGATTGCACTCGCGAATGATCAAATGCCCGTCAACGAGCAATTGCAGGAGTTGCGCGGTGCCCTG
>JAYUWO010000097.1:0-5412 GCA_043753545.1 Arenimonas sp. | reverse complement strand
CGCCAGGTGGATGCATGGCTCGAGAAAGATTGGGATTTCCGGGTGTCCTACGAATGGAAAGACGAAGATCAAATGTCGCGACATTTGCCGATTGCCCTAGTAGCGGCCGAGGACCAGAAATTCCCGGAACACGATGGCTTTGATTTTGAAGCGATGGAAAAAGCGCTCGAGCATAACAAGAAAGGCAAAAAATTAAAGGGTGGCAGCACCATTAGCCAGCAAGTGGCCAAGAATGTGTTTTGCTGGAACGGCAAAGGATTCATGCGTTACCTTCGAAAGCCGTTTGAGGCCTGGTACACCTTGCTGATAGAAATTTTCTGGCCCAAGCATCGCATCATCGAGGTCTATGCGAATGTCGCAGAATTTGGCGATGGCGTTTACGGGGCGGAATCGGCCGCAAAAAAATTCTTCAGAAAGTCGGCAAAAAACCTGACGGCCAGTGAAAGCGCGCGTCTTGCGGCGGTGCTTCCGAATCCGAAAAAATACAATGCCAGAAATCCGGGGCCTTACGTCAACCGACGGGCGCGCTGGATACAACGGCAAATGCGACAGTTGGGCGGCCCGGGTTATTTGGCGGAAGAGCTCGAGGAAGAAGAAAAACCAAAGGCAAGAAGAAAAAGAACATAAGCCAGACCTGCGCCAATTAATTGGGCGGCAATAAAACCGAGAACATCATCGGGACGAATGCCGGCAAAACTTTGCGTCAATGAACGCGCAATTGTGACGGCGGGATTGGCGAAAGACGTACTCGAAGTAAACCAGTAGGCGGCAAAGATATAGCTCGCGACCAGTGCCGGGATTTGTGTTGATTTTTGCTTTGTCGCCAGCAAGATGGTGATCAATAATCCGAAGGTGGCGGTGGCTTCCGATAAATATTGCGATAGGCCGGTGCGGACACGGATGCCGGGTTGAAGCAGGGTTTGCTCGAACATCGCATGAGCCAAAATCACGCCTAGCACGGCGCCAATTAATTGCGCGACGAGATATAAAACCAATTCGCGATTATTCAATTCATTGCGCATTCGCATGACCAAGCTGACCGCTGGATTGAAATGTGCTCCCGAAATCGGCCCCAGAACACTGATTAGGACATAGAGGATTCCTGCAGTTGCCGCCGCATTCGCCAACAAGGCGACACCGGCATTTCCCTGCGACAGATTCACGCCCATGATGCCGCTTCCGACCACGGTCGCCAGCAGAATTGCCGAACCCGCGAGCTCGGCGATGAACTTGGCTCGCAGATTCATGACAAAGAAACCAGCAGCGTTTTGACACGTGCAGAAATGTCATCACGAACGATGCGGTAGTCTTCGTCGGCCATGTTTTTTGGATCGGGCAAGCCCCAGTCTTCGCGCAGTTTTGCCGGAACCCATGGGCAGTTATCGCCACAGCCCATGGTAATGACGGCATCGAACTCGCCATCTATATCGTCTAGCGATTTAGAGACATGCTTGGTCAAGTCGTAATCCAATTCAGCCATAAAGCGAATCGCTTTCGGATTAATGACGCCCGAGGGTTTGGAGCCGGCACTCTGTGCGTCAATGGTGTCGCCACCGTGAATATGGGCGAAGGCCTCCGCCATTTGGCTTCGGTTGGAATTTTCAACACAGACAAACAGGATTCGTTTCATGTCAGCATTCTTTGCAGGTTTCGAGTGGGATAGTGGAGGTGTCGCAGCTAGCGCCCTGGCAGCAGTTTTCAGTCAGAAATAACTGCAAGGCATTCATTTGTGTGTAGTCCGCACGAATCCGGATAACCCGGCCTTCACGTTGATCGATAACCAAGCCGGCGCTGCGCAGAATATTGAGATGGGCACTCAAGGTAGCAGGAGGAATATCCAGTGCTTCCCGCAGGTCGCCCACCGACATGCCATCAATACCGGCTTGAACCAGCAGCCGGAATGCCGCCAGCCGGTTTTCCTGAGCCAATGCTTTGAGTGCGTTTAGAGCAGCTAAATCATTCATTATTCTATAATTCCAGAAATATGGAATAGTGTCAACGTGAGCTATGAATAATGATCCTTCAGTGTGTGCAGATGAGAATTCAACATCCGGTTATCTCAAATCAGGATTGAAAGGATTGAAGACGATGACTGCCTGGGTGCTGGGGAAAATGCCGGCTCAGAAATGGTTTACGTTTTCAATCCCGAATGACAGGTAACGAGTTCGTTAGATTTGACTGTCAAACCATACCCCGCGCCACACAACAGGAATATGATAGTCGGGAATCGTCATAACTCTCGTGGAGGCTGAAATGCAAAACGTCCAGCAAATTCTGGATCAAAAAGGGCGTCGTATTGTCAGTGCCACGCCGTCCGCGAGTGTCAGGGAAGTGATTGGTCTGATGGCCGAACACAATATTGCTGCGGTGTTAATCATGAAGGGAGGCGAACTTCTGGGAATTATTACCGAGCGTGACTACGCCAGAAAGGTGGTGTTGCTCGGACGAACATCGGCTGAAACACCGGTGAGCGAAATCATGACGAGCCCGGTGATTAGCGTGTCGCCTAACGAATCGGCACAAAAATGCATGAGCCTGATGACCGAGAAAAAATGCCGCCATTTACCAGTGCTTCATAACGGCGAAGTGGTCGGTATGGTCTCGATTGGCGATTTGGTGAAAGCGGTGATACAGGATCAGCAAATAGAGATTCAACAATTGCAGCAGTACATTAGCAGCTAGGTTGCCTGTCTCGAAACCTTGATATATTTTCGGGCCCGAGGGTCCTGCTACAACAAGACCTGCCGGCTGATGGCAACGAAGTGGCTAGCGCTACCGAGCATTACGAAGACATGCCAGATGGTATGCGTGTAGCGGATTTTCTTGCTCATGTAAAAAACGGTACCAAGCGTATAAAACAGTCCGCCGGTAAATAACCAGACGAGAGTCGTCATATCGATGTTCTGCAACATCGGTTTAATGGCGAAAACCACCATCCATCCCATGCCGATATAAATAAGCGTCGAGACCAGTTTAAAGCGACCGGTGTAATACAGCTTGAAGATCACGCCGGCCAGCGCCAGTATCCACACGATACCGAATAGCCACCACCCACCGTGCTCCCGCAGTCCAATCAGGGTGAAGGGCGTGTAACTGCCGGCGATCAATACATAGATGGCGCAGTGGTCAAACACCTTGAGTTGTTGCTTCGCGTTGAGATGCGGAATGGCGTGATACAGCGTTGAGGCCGTGTACAAAAGCAGCAGCGCCATGGTGAAAATGATGGCGCTAATGAGTTGCCACGGATTGCCCTTCAACGCGGCAAGCGTGATCAGAACCGCCCCACCGGCAACACTGAGAATCGCCCCAAGGCCATGGGTGATGGCATTCCAGATTTCCTCACGGACGTCGTGCATGTCAGTCATACAATTCTCGTTTCCTGATATCGCCGGTGTGCTCAACGTGCCTGAAACCGTTTGAGGTGTCTACCTAAAACAGGGGGTTCGATCCAGCCTGGTTGATCGCATCGACAACGAGTCATCAATCCATGCTTACCGCATAAGCATGTTCGCGCGTAGCGGCAAATATGAAGTCGGGCCAGCGTTCCTGGGTCAATTGCAGATTCACGCGGGAAGGTGCCAGATAAACTAATTGTCCGGCAGCATCGATAGCAAGATTCATCGCATTCTTGTCACGGAATTCTTCCATTTTCTTCGGCGTACCACCACGGACCCAGCGCGCGGTGGCAACGCTAACAGGCTCGAAACTGGCATCGACGCTATATTCATCCTTTAGCCGATACGCCACCACTTCAAACTGCAATACCCCCACGGCACCCAGGATTAAATCATTGCTCATGAGCGGCCGGAAAAACTGGGTCGCACCTTCTTCCGAAAGTTGTGCCAGGCCTTTTTGCAATTGTTTTAATTTCAAAGGATCACGCAGGCGTGCACGACGAAACAGTTCCGGTGCGAAATTCGGAATACCGGTAAAACTGAAGGACTCGCCAGCCGTAAAGGTATCGCCGATGGAAATGGTGCCGTGGTTGTGCAAGCCGATGACATCGCCCGGATAGGCGGTCTCGACAATCTCGCGGTCACTCGCCATGAAGGTGAGGGCATTTGCCAGCTTTTGTTCTTTACCACTGCGGACATGAAACGCTTTCATGCCGGCATCGAAGCGTCCCGAGCAGACGCGCAAGAACGCAACGCGGTCGCGATGCTGTGGGTCCATATTGGCCTGGATCTTGAACACGAAACCGGAAAATGTTTCTTCTTCGGGTTCTACTTCACGCGTCGTGGTGCTGCGATGTTTGGGCGCCGGTGCGTGCTCGACGAAAAAGTCCAGCAGCAGTTGCACCCCGAAGTTGTTGACGGCTGAACCGAAAAACACCGGGGTTTGCTGGCCGGAAAGATATTTTGCTTTATCAAACGGGTGCGATGCGCCTTCGACCAGTTCGAGTTCATCGCGTACTTCGCGCAACATCTCGGCACCGATGCGTACTTCAAGTTGCGGGTCATCGAGCGATGTGAAAATCGTCGAATCCTGACGGGTGAAATTACGACCCTGTTCGTAAATATGTACTTCGCCGGTAATCAGATGCACGACGCCCCTGAGGCGCGAGCCCATGCCGATGGGCCAGGTAATCGGGGCGCATTGAATACCGAGAACCGATTCCACTTCATCGAGTAAATCAATCGGCGATTTGCCTTCGCGATCGAGCTTGTTGATGAAACTCATGATCGGCGTGTCGCGCAGACGGCAGACTTCCATCAATTTGATCGTGCGTTCTTCGACGCCTTTGGCGCAGTCGATCACCATCAAGGCCGAGTCAACAGCGGTCAACACGCGGTAGGTATCTTCCGAGAAGTCGGCATGGCCCGGGGTATCGAGCAAATTGATGATGCTGCCTTCATAGGGAAACTGCATGACCGACGAAGTGACGGAAATACCGCGTTCTTTTTCCAGTGCCATCCAGTCCGAGGTGGCGTGACGTGCCGCTTTACGCGACTTCACGCTGCCGGCCATCTGAATCGCACCTCCGAACAGGAGTAATTTTTCGGTCAGCGTGGTTTTGCCCGCATCGGGATGCGAGATGATCGCAAACGTGCGACGTCGATGGGTTTCTTTCAAATGATCGGACATGGTGTTGGCCGCTGAGGGCTAGAAGAGAAGGGCGGCATTATATCCCATGCGCATTGGCTGTTCGGGCTACGCCTCAATGAATCACTGACTTAGCGGCAGAATCCCGTGTGGGCCTACCATGCGAAAGGGGATCGAGACCAGTCGCATACCAGTGTTGATTTGCAGCACGAAATGCAGATGCGGGCCGCTGGAGTAACCGGTATTGCCGGAATAACCAATCACATCGCCCAAACCAACCCGCTCGCCGGGCGACACCAGCACGCCGCTTGCCTTGAGGTGCGCATACAGCGCCATGCTGCCGTCGTCGTGCAGGATGCGAATAAAGTT
>JAYUWO010000096.1:0-5421 GCA_043753545.1 Arenimonas sp. | reverse complement strand
GCGACTCCCGTCGCTCCTACCCAAGCAATTTCTCGACCTTGAACAAAGTCAACAAACCCATCACCAGAAAAATACTCGCGGCGATCGAGTGCACCAGTTTCATCGGAATTTTCTCGGCAAACTTATTCGCTACGAAAACCGCGGGCACATCTGCAATCAGCATGCCGGCTGTTGTGCCGATAACGACCATCAACGGTGCCGCGTAATGCGCTGCCAATGCGACGGTGGCGATCTGGGTTTTGTCGCCCATTTCGGCGAGAAAAAACGTGATCAATGTTGCACCAAACACGCCCCATTTCTTCCCGAGCTGGGTTTCCTCTTCTTCTATCTTGTCCGGGATCATGGTCCAGATCGCCATTCCGATAAACGAGATACCCAGAATCCATCGCATCGCGTCAGGACTAACGACTGTCGTTATCCATGCGCCGAGTGCACCGGCTAAACCATGGTTAACGATAGTCGCGCAAAAAATGCCGAGGATAATCGGAACGGGTTTCTTGAATCGGGCCGCCAGAATGAAGGCGAGCAATTGCGTTTTGTCGCCGATTTCAGCGAGGGCAACGACGCCGGTGGATATGAGCAGGGCTTCCATTGGTTCTCCTTGGCCGGACTAAAGACGATTGACCACATCGCCGCCCGGCCAAACCGAAGGCAATATGGTCAAAGGTCTTGCCAAGTATTGATACTGTCTGCGCCATGGTCTGTTGACCAAGTATGTTGACGCAAACCGCTTCTGGCGAAGCGAGGCTACTCCCCAATGACTGCGGTATTGTACAGGCTGGACGGTTTTATCGCTGGTGAACCAGCTCCCACATTTTGTAGGAGGGCCTTCTAGGCCCGACGGATCTGCCGGTGTTCGTCGGGCCTAGAAGGCCCTCCTACGAACATCAACGCAATTCGCGTCGCAATATTTTGCCGACGGAGGATTTTGGCAAGGCATCGATGAAGGTGATGACTTTTGGTTGCTTGTAGCCAGTCAGGTGCTTACGACAATGCGCACGCACATCATCTTCGCTGAGCGCCGGATCTTTTTTGACGACAACCAATTTCACCGCTTCGCCGCATTTATCATCCGGCATACCGACCACGGCGGCTTCCAGCACACCAGGATGCATCGCGACCACATCCTCGATTTCATTCGGGAATACGTTGAAGCCCGACACCAGAATCATGTCCTTGCGGCGATCGAGTAAAAAGTAATAACCCTGCTCGTCCACTTTCGCGATGTCGCCGGTTCGGAACCAGTCGCCTTCGAAAAAGGCATCGTTGTTTTCACTGGTCTGTTGCCAGTATCCGGTGGTCATTTGCGGGCCGCGTGCACATAGTTCGCCGGGCTCGCCCATGGGTACGACATTGCCCTGCTCGTCTCGCAAACTGATTTCAACTTCACCCAAGGCCAAACCGATCGAGCCGACCGGGTTCGGACCATCCCAGTGATTGTAGGTAATAGCGGCACTGGTTTCGGACAAGCCATAACCTTCCACCACTTGCATGCCGGTCACTTCTTTCCAGCGCTCTGCAGTGACCCGTCGTAACGCAGTGCCGCCTTGCAGGCAGAGTTTCAAACTCGAGAAATCCAGCTTCGCGAAATCGGGTGAATTCAACAAGGCGTCGTACAAGGTATTAACGCCCGAGAACAAGGCCGGTTTCACTTTCGCGAATGTTGCTATCAAATTTGGAATATCGCGGGGGTTGCTGATCAATTCCGCATGAAAACCCTGCGTCATCGTAAACAACATATTGGTGTAGGCGGCGATGTGATAAATCGGCAGACAGATGATGACGATGTCTTTCGATGCATCCATCACCCGGCCAAAACATTGTTCGCCCGATGCCACGTTGGCAATCAGGGCGGAATGCGCCAGTACGGCACCTTTCGACAAGCCGGTCGTACCGCCGGTGTATTGCAGTTGCGCCGTGTCGCTGGCTTTCGCCATCGATTGCACCCGCGGCAGACGTGCGCCTTCGGCCATTGTTTTCGGCCAGCGAATCGCATTGGGAATATCGAAGGCCGGAATCATTTTCTTGACGTATTTCAAAGTGAAATCGACGATCTTCGATTTTGGGAATGGCAACATATCGCCGACTCGCGTCGTGATGACGTGCCTCACCGATGTGTCGCCGATGGATTCCGCCGCAACGGCACCGAAATTATCGAGCACGATCAAAACGGTCGCTCCGGAATCCTTCAATTGATGTCTCAACTCACGTGCGGTGTACATCGGGTTCACCAGCACGGCGATCATATCGGCACGCAACACGCCTAACAGCGCAACCGGATACTGCAATAAATTCGGCAGCATGATCGCCACTCGCGATCCCGCCTGAATACCGAGCCCATGGCGCAGATACGAAGCAAAATCAGCACTGAGTCGGTTTACATCATTGAAACTGATTGTGAAATCAAGATTGCTGAAAGCGGGGCGATCACCATATCGATCGCAAGCGGCGATCAACATTTGCGGTATGGTTTCGCCCTTGTCGAATGCCTTGCTGGCGACGTTGATGAAATCGGCCTGGGCCAATGGCGAGGTGATATTGCTTCCGAACGGTTTCATCAGTTTGAATCCCCTTAATTCAAATCCTGCACCATCATCTCAGAAAAAATTGCCTCAAGGTGAAATTCGGTAACCGTTATCGGCGGCCACAAAACGCACTGGAACGATCGACAATGCTTTCAACATTTTGCGTTCTTCCCGGCTTTCCCAGGAATCAAAACCGATGGTTTCAATCGGCCGCCACAAGGCAACCCAGGCCAGAATCAGCAAGCCTTCGGCCAATACCTCGCCGAAGCTGCCCTTGATCGTTTGCACCCAAGTCCTCAGGAACAAGGCGATGACCAGAATAATGGTGCCTACAACCAGGGCCACTCGCCCTACCCGGCGACGGCGACGATGCCGGCGTTCGGCCTGCTGCGAAGCCATTTCGTAATGCTTATGGATGCCCGAAGCTATATCGCCAAGGCATTTTTCGAGCGCAGCCGGCCCATGAATGGTGATGCTCAAAGCGTGCAGCGATGCGTGTTCGCCGGTACTTTCCCGCAAGTATGCATCGGCATCCCGGTCTAGCGCCTTGGCATGGAACGGGGCCGGGTCCAGGCTATCGAATAGCTGTTCCAGACTTTGAATACGCAACTCTATTTCCGACATCTTCGCTCCCTGATTTCCTATAGCTTACTCGCTCGGAAAAAATATTTTTAAAAACATGCAACCTCGGATCGGGACTTTAGTCACAGTGACTTAATGGCCGCGTAATGACCCGCCGGGCCCAATAGAATTTCCCCATCAGCCAGGCTTTTGGCCAGTAGTAACCCAGGGGAAAACAAGATGTTGGAAATTCGCAATGTAGTCAAAAAATTCGGCCGCGACGTCACTGCCGTCAATGATGTGTCCTTGAACCTGACCAACGGCGTACTCGGCCTGATTGGCCACAACGGCGCGGGCAAGACGACCCTGATGCAGATGATCGCTACGCTCACTCGCCCGACCAGTGGCCAGATCCTGTTTCGCGGCGAAGACATCGTCAAAAAGCCCAATGCCATCCGCGCCCGCCTCGGCTTTTTGCCGCAGGACTTCGGTGTTTACCCGAACCTCAGCGCACTCGAATTCATGCAATATTTCGCCGCATTGAAAGGCATCAACAATCCGGCCCGCATCAAACATTTGCTGGAAGTGGTGAACCTGCACGACCAGGCCAATCGCGCCGCCGCCAGTTTTTCCGGCGGCATGCGCCAGCGCCTCGGCATTGCCCAGGCCCTGTTGAATGATCCAGACATCCTGATTGTCGATGAACCCACGGCCGGACTTGATCCGGAAGAACGCCTGCGTTTTCGTAATCTTCTGGCCGATATCGGCTTCACGAAACTTGTGATCATGTCCACGCATATCGTTTCCGATGTCGAAAGCATCGCCAGCCAGCTCGCCATCATGCGCAACGGCAAACTGATCGCTTTCGAAACGCCTGACGAAATTCTCGAAAAAGCGAGCGGCCATATTTGGTCCGTGCGTGTTACGTCAGAACAATTCGAAAACCTGCGTACCAAAGTGCATGTATTGCATTCGCAACGCCAGGGCGATTTCGTCAATGTTCGCATTGCCCATGCCACCTCGCCTTGCGAAAACGCACAAGCCGCAGAACCAAGCCTAGAAGAAGCACTCATGACCCAGCGTTATGCCGTGCAGGAAGGCGCCGCGCCCAACGTCGATAAATCATCCTTGAGGCTAAGTGCATGACATTCGAATTCGTCAAAACTCTGGTGATGACCGAAGTAAAGCTGTGCATGCGGCGACTGAGCACCCTGGTCGTGACGATGTCGGTCATCGCACTTAGCTGGGCGATGGTGCCAACACCCGATAGCGATATGGCCCTGATGTCCATTAATAACGCCCGTGTCTTTTTGACCAGCAGTGCGCTGGCCTTCGGCACCGCATCGCTTGCTGCCATCGTCTTCGGGCTTGGCAGTTTTTATCTGGCACGTGGCCGCGCAAGCGAAGACGTGCGCAGCGGCACCGGCAGTGTTATCGCTGCAAGCCAGATCGGCAACGGCGTGTTTATTATTTCGCGCTGGCTCGGTGGTGTGACCTATATGCTGGCATTGGTCGGCATCTTGATGGGCACCACGATGTTGTTGCACGCCATCCGCGGCCACGGCCCGGTTGAAATCATGGTGTATCTGCAAATTTACGGTTTGATTTTAGTCCCAATGGTTTTTTTCGGCGTCAGCTTCGCCATCCTGTTCGACAGCATTCCTTTGCTGATGGGCAAACTCGGCGATGTGTTGTTCTTCATCATCTGGATGTTCCAACTGGCATTGATGGCGGCATTCGACAACGACAAAGCCGGTTACTCGCCTTTATTGCTGCTCGATTTTTCCGGCCTGGGCGCCAGTATGATGACAATGAAAATCATCGCTGGCACCTCTTCCATTTCAGTGGGTCTCAGCGACTACAACAAAGCACTGTCTGCCGTATTGCTGCCACAAATTGTTTGGCCGATTCAAATCATCCTGATGCGCTTCGGTGCCGGCTTGTTGGCAATGCTTCCGCTCCTGCCTGCGATCCTGATGTTCCATCGCTATTCGCCCGATCGCGTCAAAGTCAGCACCGCGGCAAAACGCCGTTCGCCACTCACCATTTTGAATGGCTGGCTGCGTCCCTTGTCCCGCGTGGCCAAACCGCTATTCTTTCTGGCCGCCAAATTGCCGGGCATCAGCGGACAAGTCGTCGCCGACGTTGCCTTGACCTTCGTGACATCGCCACTCGCTATCGTCTTGTTTTTCGCCGGCGTGATTGCCTCATTCACCGTCGATAGCGCTGCATTTCCTGGCCTGATGATCGCGGCCGTCGTGTATTGGGGCATCCTGATCAGTGACATCAGCACACGCGATTACGCAGCCACCGCCGAAGACATCACCGGCACCGT
>JAYUWO010000095.1:0-16614 GCA_043753545.1 Arenimonas sp. | reverse complement strand
GCTCCCATCGGCTCGTCGAGCAAAAGCAATTTCGGGCTTTTTGCCAAGGAACGTGCCAATGCCACCCGTTGCTGCTGGCCGCCAGAAAGTTGGTGCGGTTTTCGTTTGGCAAACTTATTCATTTGCACGATGCTCAACATTTCTTCGACCCGTCTGGCAACGGCGTCTTTCGCCATGCCGTCCTGCTTTAGGCCAAACGCAATGTTTTGTTCTACCGTCATATGCGGGAATAAGGCATAAGACTGGAACATCATGTTGATCGGGCGATCATACGGCTGCAAATCATTAATGATCTGACCGTCCAACTCTATTTTTCCCGAAGTTGGTTTTTCAAATCCTGCCAGGCAACGCAGCAAGGTGGATTTACCGCAGCCCGAACCACCCAGCAAAGCAAATATCTCGCCTTTGCGGATGGAAAGATTGACCGAATCAACCGCTACAAAACCGTCAAACTCCTTGCGTACATCGATAATGCGAACGTAATTTTCATTGCCCAATTTATCGTTTCGCGAAACATGATCGGTCGTTGCAGCAGCCGTTTCAGCAGTCATGGTGGAATTCCGTCAAAAAAAAGGGCAAGCGCTTGCACGCTTGCCCGGAGTGGTTAGTTGGTAGTTTTCAGTTCGGTCCACACGGTCGTATATTTTTTCATGACGTCGGGAGGAAGCACTGCCAATCCATACAACTTGGTGTTGATGGTTTCCTTGGACGGGCTGATCATCGGATCTTCCGTGATGCCTTTATCCAGCAATGAAGTCGATGCCGAATTCGCGTTCGGGTAGGAAACGTAATTCGAAATTTCGGCGATGATTTCCGGGCGCATCAGGAAGTTCAGGAACAAATGGGCATTCTTCGGATGCTTGGCGG
The DNA here is from genome assembly GCA_043753545.1 of Arenimonas sp. Lineage (GTDB taxonomy): Bacteria > Pseudomonadota > Gammaproteobacteria > Xanthomonadales > Xanthomonadaceae > Arenimonas. The sequence continues at coordinate 15,747 of JAYUWO010000095.1, read as the reverse complement.
TTTTTGGAATCGCCATCATGTCGAACCACATCGCGGAACCCTGTTGCGGAATGCTGTAGCCGATGTTCACGCCGTTCTTGGCTTCAGCGGCTCGTGCCTTGGCCTGAATGATGTCGCCTGACCAGCCGACGACGATGCAGACGTTGCCGCTTGCCAGCGATTCGATATATTCGGAGGAGTGGAAGTTGGTAATGTAGGGACGCAAACTTTCCAGTTTCGCCGCGGCCTTGTCGATCACCGCTGGATCAAAACTATTGGGATCTTCGCCCATCGCGTAAAGCGTGGTCGGAATTATTTCCGAACTGGCATCCAGGAAGGTCACACCGCAATCTTTCAGTTTGGCCAGATTTTCTGGTTTGAAAATCAAGTCCCAGCTTTTCACGACATCGGTATTGCCGAAAATCTTGGTGATTTTATCGATGTTGTAACCAATACCGGTGGTACCCCACAAATAAGGAACCGAATGACTATTGCCGGGATCGACATCGGTCAATTTACTGAGCAAATTGGTATCCAGATTTTTCCAATTGCCTAACTGTGCTTTATCCAGTTGCTGATAAGCGCCGGCCTTGATTTGGCGACCAAGAAAAGACGAGGACGGAACGACGATGTCGTAACCGGTGTCGCCTGCGAGAATTTTGGATTCCAGCGATTCATTGCTGTCCATTTCGTCATAGGTCACGGAAATGCCGGTTTCCTTCTCGAACTTCGCAATGGTGTCGGGCGCGATGTAATCAGACCAGTTGTAGATATTCAGTACTTTTTCTTCGGCGTCGGGTGCGGCTGCGGTGGCACCGGGTGTTTCGGCTTCTTTTTTGCCGCATGCAACAAGCATCAATCCGGCGATGGCTAAAGTTAAAAGACGTAATTTCATAACACCTCTCACGTTATTGTTGATATCGATTGAAAACCGTTTGTATATGAATCCGTGTTCGTCTGTCTCGTTAAATTTTTAATGCTTCGGCTGTTTGATTCAGCGACTTCCAGGCTTTTTCAAACAGCTCGTCGATCTGCTCACGTGTAATAACAAGCGGCGGTGAAAGCAGCATAGCATCCCAGGTCGCACGTAATATTAGTCCGTTTTTCAGGGCCATATCGCGGCATAGCTGGCCAACATTGCCGCGCTCGTCGAAATACGTGCGGCTCGGCTTATTGGGTACCAATTCCAGTGCGCCCACCATGCCAACAATGCGCGCTTCACCGACAAGCTTGTGTTCGCCAAGCTCCTGCCAGCGCTGAGCCAGGTAAGGTCCCGTGTTGTTCACAACATTTTCGACGATTTTTTCATCTTGAAGGATGCGAATATTTTCCAGCGCCACCGCCGCACATACCGGATGCCCGGAATAGGTATAGCCATGGGCGAGTTCGCCACCTTTATCTCTGAGCACATTGGCGACACGATCATTGAACATCACTGCGCCCAGCGGGATATAACCCGAGGTAATGCCTTTGGCGAGGGTCATGATGTCGGGCTGAATGCCGAAATATTCCGAACCGAACCAATGACCCGTGCGACCAAATCCACAAATCACTTCATCGGCAATCAGCAGGATGTCGTACTTGCGACAGATACGTTGAATCTCGGGCCAATAATTCATCGGCGGAATAAAAACACCGGCAGCACCCTGAATAGGTTCGCCGATAAAGGCGGCAACACGATGCGGGCCGAGTTCCAGAATTTTGGCTTCCAATTCTTGCGCACGTTGAAGGCCGAATTCCTCGGGCGACAAATCGCCACCCTCGCCAAACCAGTAAGGTTGGTTGATGTGATGGATATTCGGGATCGGCAAACCGCCCTGCGAGTGCATGCCTTTCATGCCGCCAAGGCTGGCGCCGGCGACGGTTGAACCGTGATAGCCATTAAAGCGGCCGATCAAAATATTTTTTTCGGGTTGGTCCTGCACCGCCCAGAAATGCCGCACCATCCGCAAAATCGTATCGTTGGCCTCGGAACCAGAGTTGCTGAAAAACGCATGGTTCAAATCCCCCGGCGTCAACTCGGCGAGCTTGGCGGCAAGATGAACCGTTGGCTCGGTGGTACAACCGAAAAAACTGTTGTAGTAAGCCAGCGTATCCATTTGCCTGGCGGCCACCTGACCAAGTTCTTTCCGGCCATAACCGATATTCACGCACCAGAGTCCGGCAAATGCATCCAGCATTTTATTGCCCTCTGCATCCCAGACGTAACAACCTTCACCACGGGTCAGGATGCGCGTACCCTTTTTCGCCAATGCCGCATTGTCGTTAAACGGATGGATGTGATGTGCAGCGTCGAGTTTTTGTAATGCTTGTAAGTCGATATTTTCCACGATGGCTCCGATTAGTGCGTGAGTACTTTTACCCTCTCCCGGCCTCTCCCAGGGGAGAGGGGGAGATCTCAAACATTCAGCAAAAGGAACTCGCGTTCCCACGAACTGATCACGCGGAAATAGGTTTGGTATTCCTTTTCCTTGACGTGGATATAGGCATTGACGAAACGCTCGCCCATCAATTCTTGCAGCGGGTCGCAACCTCGCAACCATTTCAGAGATTCTTCCAGGCTGCGAGGCAATTCATAGCCCTTATCTTGCGCACTAGTGGTCAGTGGTTCGGTCGGCTGTAATTTTTCGACGATGCCCAGATAGCCGCAGGCCAATGTTGCTGCCATCGCCAGATAGGGATTGGCATCGGAACCGGCAAAGCGGCTTTCGACACGCGTATTTTCCAGTGAATCCATCGGCACCCGCAAGCCGCAGGTACGGTTGTCATAGCCCCATTGCACATTGATCGGCGCTACATCGCCGACGGCCAATCGGCGATAAGAGTTCACATTGGGAGCAAAAAACGGCATCGCCATCGGTACGTATTTTTGCAAACCACCCAGATAGTTTTTAAACAACTCGCTATGCTGATTTTCTTTTTTGCCGGCGAACAAATTTTTCCCAGTTTTAGCATCGAGCATGCTTTGATGAATATGCATCGCACTGCCCGGCTCGTTTTCCATCGGCTTGGCGAGAAATGTCGCATAGATGCCATGTCTTAATGCCGCTTCGCGCATGGTCCGCTTGAACAGAAACACCTGGTCGGCACGCGACATCGGATCGGAGTGCACGAAATTCACTTCCAATTGCGCCGCGCCGGATTCGTGAATCAGCGTATCCACATCCAGTTCCATTTCTTCGGCGTAGTCATACATCAGATCGAGAATCGGATCGAATTCATTCACCGCATCGATGGAATACGATTGCCGTGCCGTTTCAGGACGACCAGAACGGCCCGCTGGCGGCTGCAAGGGAAAATCCGGATCGGTATTTTTTTGCACCAGAAAAAATTCAAGCTCAGGGGCGACAATCGGCTTCATGCCTTTGGCTTCATAGAGGGCAAGAATGTTGCGCAAGACATTTCGCGGCGCCAAATCGTGCGGCCTTCCGTCACGGGTAAAACAATCGTGAATCACTTGGGCGGTAGGATCGGTAGCCCAAGGCACCATGCGAACGGTATCGGCATCGGGACGCAGATACATATCGGAATCCGATGGCGCCACCAATTCGTAGTAGGCATCGGGGTAATCGCCGGTCACCGTGGTAACAAAAATACCTTCCGGCAAACGGGTTCCGTAATCATGCGAAAACTTCGCGGCAGGAATAATTTTCCCCCGGGCATTGCCGGTCATATCGGGCACCAGGCATTCGACTTCGGTAATTCTTCGCTCTTTCAACCATCGTTTCAGCGAGCTTTCCTGCTGCTCGGCATTCATGGGTTTTTCACTGTTTTTCTTGCGACTCATAAAGTTTTCCGATGATGGGCTCGGTCACTACAGGCACGACCAAACGCTTTGAACATACTCAAGTTGAAGGGATTCTCGCCCACTTTCCATTCCGGGTGCCACTGCACGGCCAGAAAAAAAGGATGCGAAGACTTCAGGGAGACGGCTTCGATCAAACCGTCAGGCGCGCTTGCTTCAACCTGCAAGCTCTCGGCCAGTGTATTGACACCTTGTCCATGCAGGGAATTAACCATCGCTGTGGTTTTTCCCGACAGGCTCTCCAGCAAACCGCCGGCACTCAGCGAAACAAGATGGGAATCGGCATATTGCGTATCAAGATCATCGTCGAGATTTTCGCGGTGATCATCAAGCCCGGGGACTTCATGCACTTTTTGGTACAGGCTGCCGCCCAGTGCGACGTTCACTTCCTGAAAGCCTCGACAAACGGCGAATACCGGTATCTGTTTTTCGATGGCGAGCTGGATAATCGGCAAACTGTTGGCATCCCGATATGGGTCGTGCAAGTTGCCCTCGTAACTAGATTCAGTCGAATAATGGTGCGGCTCGATGTTCGAGTAGGAACCGGTAAGAAACAAACCGTCAGCGTTTTCGAGAATTTCCGACAAGGGCAGTGGTGGCGAGAGGCTGGGCAATATCATCGGAATGACATCGGCACTCTGCGACAAGGCCGACAGGTATTTCTCCCCGGCCGAGTGGTAAGCGTGCTTCCCCATCATTTTTCGATCAGCCGGCACAATGACCAGCGGTTTTCGATGCATATAGCCTCCGCGTATTGCCCCTGAACCTTAACCTCACTGTTTATTTTTATCAACAGGCGATGAAAGTCCAATGACAGGGAAATCAGCCAAAAAGCCGATTAATTAGCCTTTTAATAACATTACGGCACCGACTTCTGGCAATGGCCAGAGTCTCACCGAGACCAAGCGTTGAGTATTTTTTACAGATAAAGCATCCTCTGATAGTATTCAGTTTCGACCTGAACCGATGCCACGCCTATGACTTCCTATCCCCTTCCCGATGACGATGCCGCCGAATTACAGCAAATTGCCGGCTGTGAAATGGTTGACCTGCTACTGCCAGACATGAATGGCCTGTTGCGCGGAAAACGCATCACCCGTGATGCTCTCGAAAAAGTCTATGCAAACGGCGTTTGCCTGCCGATGTCATTGATTGCGACCGACATCACCGGCAATACCGTTGAGGAAACCGGTTTGGGCTACGACATTGGCGATGAAGATCGTATTTGCCGCCCCGTACCCGGCACATTGAAGATTATTCCCTGGCAGAAGAAGCCAATGGCTCAGGTATTACTGGAAATGGAAGATGGTCACGGCCAAATGTTTGAGGCCAATCCACGCGAAGTATTGAAACGCGTACTCGATCGCTTTACCGAAAAAGGATTGACGCCCGTCGTCGCGGTTGAACTCGAATTTTATTTACTCGACAAAAAACTGCATAAAGACGGTCGTCCGAAGACTTCGCTCAATCCGGCCACCGGCGAGCGTAATAAGACGACACAGGTCTATTACATGGAAGACCTGAATGACTACCAGGGCTTTACCGATGGAGTGACCGATGCCTGCCGTGCACAACACATCCCCGCCGATACCGCAGTTGCCGAATACGCGCCGGGCCAATTTGAAATCAACCTGAAACACCGCAAGGACGCCCTGCTCGCCTGCGATGATTCGATCATGCTCAAGCGCGTAATCAAGGAAGTGGCATCGCAGCAAAATCTGCTCGCCAGCTTCATGGCAAAACCATTTGTCGATCAGGCCGGTAGCGGCATGCATATCCATGTCAGCGTGCTGGATAAAGACGGCAAGAATATTTTCGCCAGTACGCAGGACAAACCTGCCGATGTATTACGCCATGCCATTGGCGGCATGCAAAAATCGTCGAAAGATTGCATGTTGATGTTCGCACCACATGCCAATAGTTACCGGCGTTTCGTGCTTAACGCATTCGTGCCGTTGAACGATTGCTGGGGCTTCAATAATCGCACCGTTGCCATGCGCATCCCGCACAGCGACGAAGCCAACACCCGCATCGAACATCGTATTTCCGGTGCTGACGCCAACCCGTATCTGGTCACTGCGGCAGTACTTGCAGGCATCCTGCACGGCATGGAAAACAAGTTCGACCCGGGCCCGCCCATCGTCGGCAATGCCTATGAACAAACCGAGCAACGCACCCTGTTCTGGCGCGACACCATCGACGATTTCATGGCCAGCGATTTCATCACCAGCAACTTCGGCGAGAAATTCCGCCATATTTTCGGTCAGCAAAAGCTGAAAGAAATGCGCAGTTTCTATACCCAGGTGACAACGCTCGAATACGACTGGTATCTACGCGCGGTGTAATCGCGTTTTTGCCATGTCCAAAGCGAAACCCCACGTTAATTCCTGGTACGCCGCCAGCGTACCCGCGTTTCCGGAGCAGCCTTCCCTGCAAGGCTCCGAAATAGCGGATGTCTGCGTCCTGGGTGGCGGTATCACCGGACTTTCTACTGCGATTGAATGCGCTCAGGCGGGCTTGAAAGTCATCGTGCTTGAATCACAACGCATTGGCTGGGGCGCTTCCGGGCGAAGCGGCGGACAAGCCATTTTCGGCTTTGGCTGCGATCAGCACAAAATCACTTCGATGATCGGCATCGAAGATTCCCGCAAGCTTTTCGATTTTTCGCTGGAAGGCATGCGCATCATTCACGAACGCTGCGAAAAATATGCGATTGATTGCGATTGGCGTGCCGGTCATGCGCATGTCGCCATCAAGCCGCGCCACATCACCGAGCTCAAACACTGGCAATCGGATCTGGAAAAGAATTTTTCCTATCCAACCCAATGGTGGGAACAGGCGGAATTGAGACAACAACTTGCTTCTGATCGTTATATCGGCGGTCTGTACGACGATAAAAGCGGCCATTTGCATCCATTGAAATATACCCAAGGGCTGGCGCGTGCAGCCTTGTCGCTCGGCGTAAAAATATACGAAGACTCCGAAGTTCTTGCATTGCAACGCGGTGCGAAACCCGTTTTCAAAACCCGCCATGGCGATGTGCAATGCGATTACGCGGTATTGGCCGGCAATGCTTATGTACATGGCATCGCGCCCGAACTTGACAGCAAAATCATGCCGGTCGGCACCTATATCGGTGCCAGCGCCCCCCTTGGAGAAGCGGCTGCAAGGGCATTGATAAAAAACGACATGGCCGTCGCCGACATCAACTGGGCGCTGGATTATTTTCGCCTGAGTGCCGATCACCGGATATTATTTGGTGGTCGCGCCAGCTATTCCACGCTGCCCCCGCCGAATTTGCGCGGCGTAATGACCCATCGCATGACGCGCGTTTTTCCACAATTGAAAAACCTGAAGTTTGAATATGTCTGGGGTGGCTACGTTGATATCAGCCTTAACCGTGCCCCACACTGGGGACGCCTAGGTTCCAATATTTATTTCGCGCAGGGGTTTTCGGGACACGGAATCGCCGCGACTGGATTGGCAGGCCGGATCATCTCCGAAGCCATTCGCGGACAGGCATCGCGTCTGGATATTTTCGAAAAAATAAAACATCTGCCATTTCCTGGCGGCCGCGTGTTCCGGACACCGATGCTGGTAGCTGCGATGGCTTGGTACAAATTACGCGACGCGATGTTTTAATATTTTGCTTCTGTGGGAGTGTGTAGCCCGGGTCACGCTCCATCGACCCGGGGTTCGAATAGCATCCTGATTTTAATCGCTACGATGCTCTATCGCTGCCTCTTTTTCTTTTTATTGGCCAAGGAACTAACCTTTGCTATTTCGCAGACCTACCCGGGTCGGTAGAGCGTGACCCGGGTTACGCAGCTCCCACAAAAATCAGTCAAAAAAAACCCCGCGATGCGGGGCTTTTCTGCAACTAAACACTACGAACAACTAGTCACCCATTTGCTTTTGCAAATGTTCATAACGCTCTTGCGCATCCAATGTGCGCTCGGCGGTAAGGCGAGCTTCCATCCGTTCCAGACCAATTTCATCGCCGGTATCTACACAATAACCGTAGCTGCCGTCATCGACACGTTTCAGAGTGCTGTCAATTTTGTTAATCAATTTGCGGTAACGGTCACGAGTACGCAGTTCCAGCGAATTTTCCGTCTCGCGAGTCGCACGTTCGGCTTCATCGCCAACATCGCGCACTTCTTCTTTCAGGTTTTCGATGGTTTGCTTGGACTCTTCAATCAAATCGCTTTTCCACTGCAGCAAACGCTGGCGGAAATATTCGATTTGCGAAGGGTTCATATACTCTTCTTTATGCGACGGTTTGTAACCAGCCGGCAAATTCACGCGTTTGATGGCAGTGGCCAGCTTCATGCGTTCCTGACGCGGTTTGGTTGGCTTTACGTAACCAGCACGCACACCGGCGTCGCGCTTGGGCGCAGGAACCGGTACCACGACTGGAGCGGCAGCAGGCGTTTTGCCCTTGCTGGAGGATTTAGCGGCAGGAGCTGCGGCTTTTTCTGTTTGTTTGGCAGCTGGAATAATAACTTCAACCTTTTTAGCTTCAACTTTTTTGACAGGCGCTGGTGCAGGCTTTGCAGCCGGTTTCGCGACAACTTTGGCAACCGGGGCTGGCGCAGCTTTCTTTGCCGGAGCCGCTTTGGCTAAAGGCTTGGAAACGGGCTTGGCCACGGCTTTGGCAACCGGCTTGGCAGCTGGCGTCACCGCTTTCTTCACGGGTTTGGCGACAACTTTCTGGGCTGGTGCTTTAGCTGGCGCTGTCTTGGGCGCCGGCTTGGCAACTTTTTTCACCGGTTTGGCAACTGGCTTTTTGGCGGGAGCGGCTTTTTTTACCGGCGTTTTGGCAACTGCGGGCTTCTTGACAGGCAATTTCGCAGCAGGCTTCTTGGCGGGTTTAGCAGCGGATTTCGCTTGAACCGGCTTTTTGGCTGGTTTAGCGGCTTTTTTGGGTGCTGGTTTAGCAGCTTTCTTTACGATTTTTTTAGCGGCCACGGGGGCAATTCCTCTCATTCCTTGAGCCATAAAAGGCGGCGTGTTATAGCCTAGTCTTCAGTTCGCTTCAACCTTAAACTACGCCACATGATTCTACAACTTCCAAAATCTTTCGTCCTGTTTCTACTTCGTGGCTATAAGCTATTGATTAGTCCACTATTAGGCCAGCGTTGCAGGTTTTATCCTAGCTGTTCCAGCTATACCATGGAAGCGGTCGAAAAGTTCGGCGCATGGCGTGGATGCTACCTGGGTGCGCGAAGGATATTACGCTGCCATCCCCTCAACCCCGGGGGCCATGATCCCGTACCCGAGCATTTCAGTTGCAGGCACAAACATGAGTAATTTATTGATCCAGAATGCACGGATGGTGAATGAAGGCCGCGAATTTTCCGGAGATCTTCGCATACGCGATGAACGCATTGCCGCAATTGCACCGCACCTGTTTCCCCGATCAGACGAAAAAGTACTCGATATCAAGGGTCGCTGGCTGTTCCCGGGCGTGATTGATGCCCAGGTGCATTTTCGAGAGCCCGGCTTTGAGCATAAGGGCGATCTGAGTACCGAGCCCGCAGCGGCCGTTGCAGGCGGCGTCACCAGCTACCTGGAAATGCCCAATACCAAACCGCCGGTGCTCGACAATGATGCACTGGAAGATAAATACAACCGCGCTTCAGGCCGTTCCCGCGCCAACTTCGGTTTTTATTTCGGCACCAGCAACGACAATCTCGAAGCCATCAAGCGGATTGACCCGAAATCCACGCCCGGATTGAAGATTTTCATGGGCGCATCGACCGGCAATATGCTGGTGGATGACCCCGATATCCTGAACGCCATTTTCTCGCATACACCGGTACCGATCATCACGCATTGCGAAGACACGCCGATGATCGATGCCGAAATGGCGAAGGCGCGCGAAATATACGGTGATGAAGTCCCGGTCGACATGCATGGTCAGATCCGTTCCCGTGAAGCCTGCTTCAAATCGACGCAACTGGCGATTTCGCTGGCGAAAAAGCACAGCACCCCGCTGCACGTTTTACATATAAGTACCGCCGAAGAACTGGCTCTGTTTACCCCGGGCCCGGTGGCTGGCAAACAAATCACCGCCGAAACCTGCGTGCATTTCCTGCACTTTGCCCATAACGATTATTTCCGGCTCGGCAATTTCATCAAGTGCAATCCTGCGATCAAGGAAGGCACTGACCGCAGCGCACTCCTGCGTGCCATCGCCGAGGACAGAATCGACGTACTGGCCACCGACCACGCACCGCATACGCTGGAAGAAAAGCAACAGCCCTACATCAAGGCTCCGTCCGGCCTACCACTAGTGCAGGATTTCCTGGTATGCGCTTTGCAGAAAGTCCGAGATGGCCATTTCAGCCTGCCGCATCTGATCCAGAAAATTTGTCACAACCCGGCCATTCGTTTCGGCATTCAGGAGCGCGGTTTTCTGCGCGAAGGATTCTATGCCGATCTCGTTATCGTCGAACCCAACGGCGGCACCGAAATCACCCGCGATAAAGTGTTGAGCAAATGCGGCTGGTCCCCTTTCGAAGGCGAACACTTCAATTCGAAAGTGGCCGCAACAATTGTAAATGGCGAGCTTGCCTACGACGGCGCACGACTGGTCGGCGCTCCGCAGGGGCAACGCTTAAGGTTTGCTCGATGAAATCAGCGGGATTGTTTTTGCTTGCTTTGCTTGCACTAGGCTGCACCGAAAAAGTTCACGGCACGAAGTTGGTGATACCGGCAATTTCGCTACCTAAATCCGTCGATCAGGGGCAACTTGTCGTCGGTCGCGTCGTGGCCGCCAGCAAAGTGACCATGCGCGATATTCCCGAAGAAAACCTCACGGGAAATGACTTGCCCGAAGTGGAATTGAAAGCGGCAGCAGACGGTACGGTCGTGTTTGGCGTAGGCCGCGACGAGACAGGCATGAAGCGGATTACGATCAAATCGCAAAATGGCGAAATAAGCGCTTTCAATATCCTCATCAAACCTCGACAGTTCAAAATAGAAGACATCAAGGGTGTACCGCAGAATACCGTCACGCCCCCACCGGAAATTGCCGCACGTATCGAACGCGAACAGGCTGAAGTTGTCGCTGCGAGATTGCGATTCGATGATCGCCAGGATTTCGCCACCGCTTTTATCTGGCCGGTGGAAGGACGCATCAGCGGCGTTTACGGCAGTCAACGCATTTACAACGGCACACCAAAATCCTGGCACTCGGGTCTCGATGTGGCGGCCAAGCAAGGCACGCGGATTAAAGCGCCCGCTGCCGGCATCATCACGTTTGCAAAACCGGATTTATATCTGACCGGCGGCACCGTCTTGATCGATCACGGCATGGGTGTCAGTTCGAATTTTCTGCATCTTTCGCGATTGGATGTAAAAGTCGGTGATCGCGTCGAACAGGGTCAAGTGATCGGGCTTGTCGGCATGACCGGCCGCGCGACCGGCCCGCATATGCACTGGGGCATGAATTGGCTGAAGGTGCGAATTGATCCAGCTTTGTTGCTACCCACAAAGCACTGACGCTTCTGTAGGAGCGTCCTTTAGGCGCGATAGATCTGGCGGGATTTGTCGCGCATAAAGGACGCTCCTACAAAAAAGCTCGCTCACCGCAACGAAGCATTGATTTTTTCTAGCACACTCGCACCCGGACAAAGCTGTTTGCTGGTGAGTTTATTGAAAGCAGTCTCGGTCGTATTGATGTGCTCATGCATATCGCCCGCTTCGCTATCCACGTAGAGCAGGCCCGTAACGACCTCGCCTTTTGCATGATGCTCCTGCACGTAATTCATCGCTGAAATACGATTGGTTGCATCATAATCCGATTTCAGTTTACGCAGCCGCAACACTGAACCATCATGCTGTTCGACTTCGACCACCTCGCCTGCACCAAAATCAACAACTATCTCTTGTTTTGTTTCAATCACGTCGATGCGATTCACCGCTTCATTGTGCTCACGAACGTAGTCGTAACTCTTGGTGCTCCCGGGATGATTATTAAACGCCACGCACGGACTGATCACATCCAGAAACGCCGCGCCGCGGTGCGCAATGGCAGCCTTGATCAAGGGCACAAGTTGTTTCTTGTCGCCCGAAAAACTTCGGGCGACAAAGGTCGCGCCGAGCTGCAATGCCAGACTCACCATGTCAATCGGACTATCGGCATTCACCACGCCTTTCTTGGAAGTCGACCCCTGATCAGCCGTCGCCGAGAACTGGCCTTTGGTCAATCCATACACGCCGTTGTTTTCGACGATGTACACCATGTTCACGCCACGCCGCATCACGTGCACGAATTGTCCGACACCAATCGAGGCCGAGTCGCCATCACCCGAAACACCGAGGTACAGCAATTCGCGGTTCGCCAGATTTGCGCCGGTTAGCACCGATGGCATGCGGCCGTGCACGGTATTGAAGCCATGCGAACTGCCGAGAAAATAATCCGGCGTTTTCGAGCTACAGCCGATGCCGGAAAGTTTTGCAACGCGATTCGGCTCCACGTCCATTTCCCAGCAGGCTTGGATAATCGCCGCCGAGATCGAATCATGTCCGCAGCCGGCACATAGCGTTGAAATCCGGCCTTCATAATCGCGGCGGGTTCGACAAGCCTTGTTTTCGGTCAGGGACGGATGATGCAGTTTTGGTTTGGCTAAATAGGTCATGACGTGGCGACCTTTTGTGAAGGTTGGTGGATGCGGTTGGTGGCACTCACCGCGGCACTGATGGCGTGAACGATGAACCGGGCCGTAATCGGCGTGCCGTCGTAATGCAATATCGGCACGAGCTTGGCCGGATCGATACCGAATTCGTTGACGAGAAGACTTCGCATTTGCGAGTCACGATTCTGCTCGACCACAAAGACCGTATCGTGCTCGGCAATAAATTCCGCAACGGAATCCGGAAAGGGGAAGGCCCGTAACCTCAAAGTATCGAGATGCGTGTTTTCGCCTTGCAGTACCTCGATGGCTTCCGCCATTGATGGACTGGTCGATCCGAAATAAATCGCGCCGAACTTGGTTGGCTGCTTTGCCTTTTTAATCACTGGTTGCGGCACCAGATTCTTTGCAGTATCAAACTTCTTCAATAGCCGATGCACGTTGTACAGATAATCCGGCCCCTGCTCCGAGTAACCGGCGTAGGCATTTTTCGTCGTGCCACGGGTAAAGAAACTGCCCTTGGTCGGATGCGTTCCCGGATAAGTGCGATACGGAATGCCATCACCATCGACGTCGAGATAACGGCCAAATTCCTTGCCCGATTCCAGCTCTTCGGCCGTCATGATTTTGCCGCGATCAAAACCCCGGCTCTCATCCCATTGCAGCGGCTCGCACAGACGCTGGTTCATGCCGATATCGAGATCACTCATCACGAAGATCGGCGTCTGCAAACGATCGGCGAGATCCAGTGCAGCGGCGGCATGTTCGAAACATTCTTTCGGGTCTTCCGGAAATAGCAGCACGTGCTTGGTATCGCCATGCGAGGCATAGGCGCAGGAAAGAATATCGGCCTGCTGTGTCCGGGTCGGCATGCCGGTTGAAGGCCCGCCACGCTGCACATTGATGATGGTGACCGGAATTTCGGCCATATACGCCAGACCGATAAATTCGGTCATCAAAGAAATGCCAGGCCCCGAAGTTGTCGTAAAAGCCCGCGCACCATTCCAGCCCGCACCGACGACCATCCCGATAGACGCAATTTCATCTTCGGCCTGCACAATTGCAAACATATTCTTGCCGGTCTCGGCATCGACCCGATATTTCATGCAGTAACTTTGGAAGGCTTCGGCGCAGGACGATGACGGCGTAATCGGATACCAGGCACATACCGTCGCGCCGCCGTAAACGGCACCGAGCGCGGCGGCGTTGTTGCCCTCGATGAAAATACGATCGCCGACTTTATCGGCACGCTGGACTTTCAGCCCAATCGGGTGTGCGAGATGTTTCTGTACGTATTCGCGACCCATATGAAAAGCCTGCACATTCGAGTCGAGTAATTTCGGTTTGCTTTTGTATTGTTCGGCAATCAATTTTTCAATCACCGCGCATTCCATATCCAGCAATACCGACAGGGCACCAACGTAAACAATATTCTTGAACAACTGGCGTTGGCGTGGATCGGTATAGGCGGCATTGCAGATTTCCGTCAGCGGCACACCAATCACATGGATATCCTCGCGAAAACGCGAGGCCGGAATCGGTTTGCTATTGTCGTAAAACAAATAACCACCCGGCTCGATTTCTTTCAGATCGGCAGCCCAGGTTTGCGGATTCATCGCCACCATCAAATCAACGCCGCCGCGCCGACCCAGATAACCCTGCTCGGTAACGCGAACCTCATACCAGGTCGGCAAACCCTGAATATTCGACGGAAAAATATTGCGCGGACTCACAGGCACGCCCATTCGCAAAATGGCTTTCGCAAACAACTCGTTTGCCGATGCCGAACCCGAACCGTTGACGTTGGCAAACTTGACGACGAAATCATTGATGGCTTCGATAGGTTTACTCATGCTATGCCACCTGCCTTGTTTTGCTGCGGCAACCGGGGCCGGCACGGGTCAAATCCAATATCGATTTCTGCATATCCCAGGCGCCGGTCGGGCAACGTTCGGCACAGAGACTGCAGTGCAGGCAGACATCTTCGTCTTTCACCATGACACGGCCGGTTTTTAATGGGCCGGATACGTACAAATCCTGTGACAGATTCAATGCCGGTGCCATCAAATGCTTGCGCAGATCGGCTTCTTCATCGTTATTGGTAAAGCTGATGCAATCCATTGGACAGATATCCATGCAGGCATCGCATTCGATACAGGCGTCTTTGGCAAATACGGTTTGCACATCGCAATTCAGGCAACGCTCGGCTTCCTTGAAAGCCAGTTTGAGATCGAAACCGAGTTCCACTTCAATGCTGATGCTTTTCAGTGCTTTCTCGGCTTTCTCGTGCGGCACTTTGAAACGCTCGTCCGGCGAAATTTCGTTGTCGTAACTCCACTCGTGGATGCCCATTTTTTGCGAGACCAGATTCATCATCGCCGGCGGACGCAAAACAACACTCTCGCCATTCAATAATTTATCGATGGAAATGGCTGCTTCATGGCCATGCGCCACGGCCCAGATAATATTCTTGGGACCGAACGCGGCGTCACCACCGAAGAATACTTTCGGCACACTGGACTGGAAGGTGTGTTTATCCACCACCGGCATGCCCCACTCGTCGAAAGTCAGGCCGATATCGCGTTCGATCCATGGGAAAACATTTTCCTGGCCAACCGCAATCAACACGTCATCGCATTCGACCAGTTCTTCTGGCTCGCCGGTCGGCACGAGGCTGCGCTTGCCTTTGGCATCGATGACGGCTTTGACTTTCTCAAACATCATGCCGGTCAATTTTCCGTCCGTATGTACGAAACCTTTCGGCACCATGTAATTGAGAATTGGAATACCTTCGTGAATCGCGTCTTCTTTTTCCCAGGGCGAGGCTTTCATTTCATCGAAGCCCGATCGCACGATCACTTTTACTTCATCGCCACCGAGGCGGCGCGAAGAACGACAGCAGTCCATCGCAGTATTACCACCGCCAAGCACAATCACGCGTCTACCGATTTTCGTGATGTGGCCAAACGATACCGACGACAACCAATCGATACCGATGTGGATATTTTCTTCCGCTTCCCAACGGCCAGGTAAATCCAGATCGCGACCGCGCGGCGCGCCGCAACCAACGAATACGGCATCGTAATTTTCGGCCAATAAAGTTTTCAGCGATTCGATTTTCTTGCCGCCATGAAACTCGACACCCAAATCCAGGATGTAACCAGTTTCCTCATCAATCACCGCTTCCGGCAAACGGAATCGCGGCACTTGCGTACGCATGAAGCCGCCGGCTTTCGGGTCGCTATCAAACACAGTGACGTGATAACCCAGCGGTGCCAGATCTCTTGCGACAGTCAACGATGCCGGTCCTGCACCAACGCA
>JAYUWO010000094.1:0-5506 GCA_043753545.1 Arenimonas sp. | reverse complement strand
GATTCAAGGCGGTAAATTCGGCGCTGGAACTCATGCGGCCTCCGTCAGGATTTTCAGCTCGTCAACCTGGCTTTCCCGGGTGAGCACATTCACCAGTTCATCCATGTCGCCAGCAATTATTTGCGGCAGAGCGTACAAGGTCAAACCATCGACACGATGATCGGTGATGCGCCCCTGTGGGAAATTATAGGTCCGAATACGTTGGCTGCGATCGCCGCTACCGACTTGCAGGCGTCGTTCCTGTGCCTGCGTTGCCTGCTGCTTGCTGACTTCGGCCTCGTACAGTTTTGATTTCAACAAAGACATCGCCTGCGCACGATTTTTATGTTGGCTGCGCTGATCCTGGCATTCGACAATCAAGCCGGAAGGAAGATGCGTAATGCGAATCGCCGAATCAGTTTTGTTGACGTGCTGTCCGCCCGCACCGGAAGCACGGAAAGTATCGACCTTCAAGTCGTTTGGACGAATATCGATTTCATCGATTTCTTCCAGCTCGGGAAGAATCGCGACTGTCGCAGCCGAGGTATGAATGCGGCCCTGGGTTTCGGTATCCGGAACGCGTTGAACGCGATGAGTGCCAGACTCGAATTTGAATTTCGAATACGCACCTTTGCCTTCGATGCGCGCAATGATTTCCTTGTAGCCACCATGCTCGCCTTCGCTTGCGGAAACGATTTCTACCAGCCAGCGTTTCTTTTCAGCGTAACGCGAATACATCCGGAACAAATCACCGGCAAAAATCGCGGCTTCATCACCGCCGGTGCCGGCGCGAACTTCAAGAAACAGATTCGCATCGTCGCGCGGATCTTTCGGAATCAGCAATAAGGCCAATTGTTCGTCGAGCTCGGCAATACGTGCTTGAGCAGCCGGAATTTCTTCTTCAGCCAATTCCCGCATCTCCGGGTCGCTGCGCATTTGTTCGGCTGACGCCAGGTCTTTCTGCGCCTGACGATAGAGCGAAAGATTATTCGCGACCGGTTCCAGCTGGGAATATTCTTTCGATAGAGCACGGAATTTCTGGTTGTCGTTGATCACCGACGGTTCGGACAACAAGTGCCCGACCTCTTCATAACGTTCGGCCAGAATTTCCAGTTTTCGCAGCAGGCTAGGGGTCATCGGGATGGAATCACTTGTCGTTTTCCTGATTATCGTTTGAATACAGCTTTTCGGCGGCTCTCAACAAGTCTGCATCGCCACGCAAGGCTGCTTGTCTTAATGCGGCGCTTGGTGCGTGCAGCAATTTATTGGTGAGTTGATGCGCCAATACCGCGACAACAGAGTGCGGGTCCTGGCCGTTTGCCAATTGCTCCCTTGCCTGTTCAAGCAAGGCGTCACGGGTTTGCACCCCATGCGCACGAAGATTTTTTAGCGCATTCTGATTGCCCTGTGCCTGAGACCAGGCCCAGAAATGTTGTACCTGCAAATCAATGATGACTTCGGCTTCGTTGGCCGCTTCGCGACGCGATGCCCGGTTGTCTTCGATTACTTGTTCAAGATCATCGACGGTATACAGATAAACATCCGGTAATTCCGCCACATCGGCTGCAATATCACGCGGCACGGCCAAATCCAGCAAAAACATCGGTTTGTGCTTGCGGGCTTTCAGGGCATTTTTAAGCATGGCTTTGGTCAAAATCGGTTCGCGGCTCGCCGTCGCACTAATCACGATGTCGGCCTCGAACAAATGTCGGTCGATGTCCTGCAAGGGCAGGGCAACGCCACCATGTTGGGTCGCCAGTGTCTGGGCGTGTTCCAGAGTACGGTTGGCAATCAATAAACGTTTTACTTTCGCATCGCTTAAATGTCGGGCCGAGAGTTCGATGGTATCGCCCGCGCCGATCAGCATCACGGCAGCTCGGTCGAGTTCACTGAATAAACGCTGCGCCATGCGAACGGCGGCAAACGCGACCGAAACCGGATGCGCCCCGATGCGAGTATCGGTGCGAACCCGCTTGGCCACCGAAAAAGTTTGCTGAAACAGGCGGTCCAGAACACCGCTGACGGTGTTGGCATCGCGTGCTGCCTGCCAGGCGGTTTTGACCTGCCCGAGAATTTGCGGTTCGCCCAGAATCAGGGAATCCAGCCCCGCCGCGACGCGAAATAAATGCCGGACGGCTTCTGCATCCTCATGTTGATAGCAATACGTTTTCAGCGAGTCAGCCGAGAGGCCGTGTTGCTTGGAAAGCCATTGCGTTAGCTGGTGTTCAGCACCAGAGTCGATTTGCGCGTAGATTTCGGTGCGGTTGCAGGTCGAAAGCACCGTCACTTCATGAACGCCATTCAAGGCATGCAAGCCTTTCAGGGCCTCCGGCAGAGACCCTGCTTCAACCGCCACTGTTTCGCGCATTGCGATCGGTGCGGTTTGGTGATTTAGGCCGAGCACTATGAAGGGCATGAAGGGATGCTGCTGGGGTATGCTATTGGCGGATTCTGCATATTCTAACGTATTGGTGTTCCAATGATTTTTCGAGTGTTTGCACTTGGGCTTTTTCTGGTCTCCAGGCCACTGCTGGCCGAGCCGTTAATCGACGAGAAAAGTCAGGCGGTGGCAGCGGTTATGGCGGCGGAATACGCCCTGCAAAATCAGGACACTAAAACGGCAGCGCTGGAGTACACCAAAGCGGCGCTGTTAGGCAAGGACGCCGGTTTGGCCGAACAAGCCAGCCGATTGGCGATGAGCGAAAACCTGTCCGAGATAGCACGCAAGGCTTTGGCTGCCTGGTATTCGCTTGCGCCAGATTCTGCCGAAATGTGGGCCATGCAACTGCGTCTCGCGATGCAGTTGGGCGAAGCGGAATCGGCTTTCATTTTTTCGAAGAAATTACTCAGCTACGGCAGCACCGAACACGGCAATCTGTTGATGGAGGTGTTGCGTTCGGAAAAAACCGATAAGGGTGTGATGTCGCGTGCGGTGTTGCGCCATATCGCGGGCAGTTCCGCGATGCCGGATAACGTGCAGATATGGGTACAGATTTTATTTCTCGCCGAAGCTCTCGACGAGCCGCTGGCTGCGCAAGCCCTGAGTGAAAAAATAGCGTTGAAATTCCCGGAAGATCCCCGCGCAGTCTTGATAGGAGCTTCGGTGCTGCGTGAAAAGGGCGAGGAGTCGGCGGCGATCGACATGGTTCGCCGAGCGAGCACCTTGCAGCCACAGAATAACTGGGTAAGACAGACGGTTCTGTCAGAGTTTAGCCAATTGCATGCCTGGCTGGAGGCAGAGAAATACCTGGCCAACGGGCCCCAGGATGAAAGTACCTGGATGATGCGAGGTCGCCTGTTACTTGAATCCGGGCGGCAAGACTTGGTTGAAAATTTTCTGGTCACGTCGCAACAACAATACCGGCAGCCTAGCCAGAAAATGCAGCTTCTTTTCGGTCAATTGGCCGAGTTTCTGGGGCGCTGGAATGATGCCGAACGCTGGTATCGCGGCGTTGAGGACGGTAACGAGCGGGATAGAGCACGATTGCGTTTGCCGATCGTACTCAATAAACAGAGTCGCTGGAATGAAGCGATGGCCCAACTTCATGCCATGCAGAAAGAGGAAGCGATGGATGGCGAGTTTGTCCGCGACAGTTATCTGGTTGAATCGGATTTATGGGCGAAACGTGGCAATGATATGCAGGCAATGAAAGCGTTGCAGCGTGGCCTGGCCATTTTTGAGGCTGACCCATTGCTGCTCTATGGGCGTGCCATGCAGCACGCCAATCAAAATCGAATCAATTTGGCACTGGCCGATCTTAAAAAAATTATCGATGACAATAACCAGAATGCCGAAGCCTTGAATGCCTACGGTTATACGCTGGCACAACACAAAAAGCATTACGATCAGGCGCTTCCCTATGTCGAGAAAGCATTGAAACTCAGGCCTGGTTCGGCTTCGACCATGGATAGTCTTGGCTGGATTAAATTCATGCAGAAGAAATACACCGAAGCGCAACACTGGCTTGAAAAAGCGTGGCGCCGTTCAAAGGATGCAGAAATCGCCGCGCATTTGGGTGAAGTATATTGGGCGCGCGGTTTAAAAGAAGACGCGCGTAAAGTCTGGTCACATGGGCAAACCATTGATCCGAACTATCCTCAATGGGCGTTGCTCCGGAAAAAATATTCGCCATGAAAAAAGTTTTCCTTGTTTTTGCCTGTCTGCTATTGGCGGCGTGCCAGTCTGCCGTAAAGCCCGATAATAATGTTGCCAACATGCAGCGACAAGTCGAGCGTGAAGCCGCTTTGAAAGATCGCAATCACTGGAGTTTCCGTGGCCGTGTGGCGATTAGCGACGGCAATCAGGCCGGTACGGTAAAAATGTTTTGGCGGCAGCAGGGCGAGCAATTCGATATCGAAATATCGCTGCCGATCAGCAATCAGAAATATCGATTACGAAATCTCGACAACACGGTTCGGCTTGAATCCTACGGCATCGCAGCCATTGAAGGCGATAGCGCGGAAGCGGTATTGATGCAGGTGACGGGTTGGCGTATTCCGTTCGAGGATATGCAGCTCTGGTTGCGCGGAATGCGTTCCAACAATGCGACGGCTATTGAGTTTGCGCCTTCTGGCTTGCCAGCATCGTTTCGTGAAAAAGGCTGGCTGGTGGATTATCGTGCATGGGATTCGTCGGCAATGCCGATGCCGGTAAAAGTATTCGCAAGTACAAACAACAACGGCAAAAGCGCCAGTGTCAGGCTGCAAATCGAGACCTGGGAATCGCCGTGAATCAGACTCTGGAAAGTGAAGGCTGGAGCACCTGGACGGCGCCGGCAAAAATCAATTTATTCCTTCAAATCATCGGGCAGCGCGACGATGGTTACCACCATCTGCAAACGGTTTTTCAATTGCTCGATTGGGGTGATCAGGTTCACGTTCGTCTGCGCGACGATGGACAAATTATCCGGGTCGGCGGCGATAAATACGGTGTTGCCGCTGATGATGATTTAGTTGTGCGCGCTGCGAAAGAATTACAAGCGCGTGCCAACATCAAACAGGGCGTTGAATTGGCGGTGAGTAAACACATTCCTTTGGGCGGAGGTTTTGGTGGGGGCTCATCTGATGCCGCCACGACACTGCTTACATTGAATCTGCTCTGGAAGGCCAACCTGGATGTGGATGCTTTGGCCGACCTGGGTCTATCTCTCGGCGCAGATGTGCCGATTTTTGTACGCGGCCATAGTGCCTGGGCCGAGGGCGTCGGAGAAAAATTAACCCCGATGGATTTGCCGAAAGCCGCTTATTTATTGGTGGATTCGGGGGTGAGTGTGCCAACTCACGAACTTTTTCAAACTTTGGAATTGACTCGAAATGCGGCTCCGGCGACAATAGCGGACTTCGTTTCAGGAAAAGTGCTCGGGAATGCCTTCGAGCCGGTGTTGCGGGCAAAAGAGCCAGCAGTCGACAGATTGCTAAATTTCTTGTCTAATCTCGGCCCGGCAAGCTTGACCGGTACTGGTGGCGGTTGTTTCGTAAGGTTTCAAAGCCTTGCGCAAGCCCAAGCCGCACACCAAAGTTTGCCTTC
>JAYUWO010000093.1:0-5524 GCA_043753545.1 Arenimonas sp. | reverse complement strand
CAGTATCGCGAAAAATATCCGAACGACCCTATACGCTGTGCCATTGAAGGTACACGCAGCGTGCAAATCGCCATCAGTGCGGGTACGTTCACCAGTATTGTCGTGTTCTTGCCGAATCTGTTCGGCGAAGCCAATATGATCAGTATTTTCTTGGGGCAGGTGGCAATTACGATTACCATTTCTCTGCTGTGCTCATGGCTTGTTGCCGTGAGTTTGATACCGATGATTTCAGCACACCTGAAGACCCCGCTGATGATTGGCCGATCAAATGGCTTTATCCCAAGATTGGTGACGCGTTATGGCCGTTTGTTAATCTGGAGTCTGGAACACCGGTTTAAGGCCTTGGGTGCTATTTTCCTGATCGTGGCTGTCAGTCTAATTCCGATGAAATTTACCGAATTCGATTTTTTCAAAAATGAAGCCAAGCCGGAAATCGGCTTGTATTTTGACTGGAAAGGCTCCTACAGTCTGGAGCAAATGTCGGAAGAGATTTTGAAGGTTGAACAATATATCGACAAACGTCGCGATCATTTCCAGGTGACGCAGATTTATGTTTTCTTCGCCGAACAAGGTTGGGGTGGCGTCAGGTTGACCTTGCGTAATGACGGGCCGGGCCTGAAGAAGCCGGATGAAATTTCTGACATGCTTCGCAAGGAGTTGCCAAAATCTGCCCGTGCTGAAATTGGTTTTGATGGTGGCGGCGGCCCTGGCGGTGGTGGCAGTGCGGCTGGCGATCAGAAAGTCACTTTCTATCTGAATGGTGATTCACCAGAAACGCTCGTGCAGATTGGTAACGAGTTGTTACCTTCGCTGGAAAAACGTCCCGAGCTAACCGACGTACGCGTCAATGCCGGCGATGAAAATAGTGAAATTCGAGTTAGTGTTGATCGCGAGCGGGCAGCGTATTTTGGCTTTAGTGCCCAGGAAGTGGCGCAGTATCTTGGTGTTGCCTTGCGTGGCAGCCCGCTGCGTGAATTTCGTCGAGGTACGACAGAAGTACCTGTTTGGGTGCGTTTTGAAGGCTCCGAACAATTCAGCATCAATAGCCTGTCAAGTTTGAATTTAACCCGCGACGATGGTGTCAAGGTACCGTTGTTATCGCTGGTGAATGTGCAAATTGAACCCGGTGCCTCACAGATTTCACGCACCAACCGTCAAACCTCGATTGCCATTGATGCCAACATCAACCGCGTGGGCAAGTTCGACAAAGACGCAGCGCGCAAGGCAATCAACGAAGTGATGAATGCGGCGAAGCTCAATGAAACCCGTCCCGGCTACTCATGGGGCGAGGGCAGTAGTTTCGAAGAGGACGATGAAGCATTGCAGCAAATGCTATTCAATCTTGGTATTGCCATGTTGATGATATTCATCGTGATGGCAGCTTTGTTTGAATCAATGCTGTTCCCGGCGGCAATCTTCAGCAGCATCATTTTTTCGGTATTAGGTATTTTCTGGCTATTTGCCTTGACCGGAACGACTTTCACGGTCATGGCTTTTATCGGCGTTTTGGTGCTGATGGGGGTGGTGGTTAACAACGGAATCGTGATGCTTGAACACATCAACATCTTGCGCCGAAATGGATCGACACGTACCGAAGCGTTGGTGCAAGGCAGTAAAGAAAGATTGCGGCCCATTTTGATGACGATGGGTACCGCCATTCTCGGCATGTTGCCACTGTGCTTTGGTGGTTCGGGTATTGGCGGTGATGGCCCTTCTTACGCACCGATGGCAAGAGCGGTAGTGGGCGGTTTGGCATTTTCAACCATCGTCAGTTTGTTATTTCTGCCGACCATTTACGCCATGCTGGATGATGTTCGCCAATTTGTCGCTGGGCGAATCAAACAAGGCCGTGGAAAAGCGCCGGTTTTCTCAGAGCCAAAATCCGAAACTGTTTGATTTTGGTATGTGTGTAGGAGCGGTGTAAGCCACGAATGGCATTGCGACAAATCCATTCGCGGCTTGCACCGCTCCTGCACTTATCAGCTCAATTTGCCAACAATGCTTAAGCCGGCAATCCATACTGCGGCAACGGTGGCAAGATTGGTCAAGGTGAAATTGACAAAAACGCGGGCAACGCGGTTTTTCCACCAGCCCTGCCAGTGACTAGTGTCATCCCGCAGCTTAAGAAAATCTTCATAGGTCGGTTTACGTACCCAGGCTTCGATGAAGGCACTGACCATGCCCGAACTCAGAGCAGGATGTAGCGGCGTAATCGGCGCTGCTGCGAATGCTCCAAGAATGCTCAGTGGATGACCACCGGCCAGTGCACAGCCAATGGCGCTCATGACGCCGGTAATCAAGACCCATTGCAATATAAGCTTGCCGCCAAGCTCGGCGCCGCCATGATAGAAACCCCAGGCAAAACCGCCGATCAGGAATACGCTGAGGAGAATGGTGAACCATGGAATTTTGCTGCCACTGGGAACATGGTTCAGCGTGTCGCAAGTGGTATGCGGATGGTCAGGTGCATTGGCCAGAGCTTCACTTAAACCTTTGAGGTGGCCTGCGCCGATCACCGCCAACACTTCGCGTGGTTTCGTCACTTCAGTTTGTTCGCGTAATTGCGCCGCCATGTAACGATCGCGTTCGGCGATGATTTTTTCGTAAAGCTGCGGTGTGGTTTCGGCGAACTCGCCGAAACTCGATTCCAGAATGTCGCCTTCTTTCAGTCTTTCGATTTGTGCTTCGTCTACTTCTTCATTCACCAGCAAACTACCGGCAAGTCCTGCCATTAACTTGCTGCGGCCCCAAAAGCCGAGGCTATACCAGGCACGTTTTAAGGTGATACCGATATCGCGATCGATTAAATACAACGGAATATTATTTTCTTTCGCGCCGATTGCCGCCGCTTTTAATTCTGCGCCAGGTTCAATACCCAGTTGCTCTGCCAGACGCCTTTGATACGCTGCCATCGCAAGATTAGCCGCCATTAAACCCATTTTACCTTCACGAATTATCTGGAATAAATCCAGTTTCGCCAATGCATTGGGTTCCGTCATTGCACGATGACGATTGGTATCGAGCTCAACGGCAATGGCATCAAATTGCTTGCTGGCAATGGCGGCAAGCACAGCGTCAACACTGGCCTTGGAAACGTGAGCGGTGCCGAGCAGCGTGAAGCGAACGCCATTACGTTCGATAATTGCGTGTGGCTGATCGCGTAGGAAGTCAGTCGTCAGATTTTCTACTGCCGAGTCGATTTTGTTGGTCATTTATACATCTCTAAAAACAGGATTTTATTTTTACTTCTCCCCAAATGAACATGCGGGGGGTCAGGCAATACGGGATTGTCGCACTTAAAGCCAAAATTCCCCGTAGGAGCGTCCTTTAGGCGCGACAAATTACGCCAGATCAATCGCGCCTAAAGGACGCTCCTACAAAATCAATATAATCGGCGTTCACTCAATCGCGATAACGCTTCAATAAATCTTGATAAGCATCGATGCGGCGGTCCCGCAAAAATGGCCAGATGCGGCGAACATGTTCGCTGCGTTGCATATCCAGTTCTGCAAAAAGAATTTCCGGACTGTCTGTATTTCCTTCGGCAATAATTTCGCCTTGTGGCCCCAGTACCTGACTTGAACCCCAGAATTGAATTCCGGAAGCACCGTGAAGCGGAGACGGCTCGAATCCCGTCCGATTGCAACTTAACACTGGAATGCCATTGGCGACGGCATGGCCGCGATGACTCAAAATCCAGGCCATGCGTTGACGATCTTTCTCGGATTGTCCGTCATTGGGATCCCAGCCAATCGCCGTCGGATACAGCAGGATTTCCGCGCCGGCCAATGCCATCAAACGTGCTGCTTCCGGATACCACTGGTCCCAGCAAACGAGAACGCCCAATTTGCCGACTGATGTTTGTATCGGGTTGAAACCAATATCGCCCGGGGTGAAATAAAATTTTTCGTAGAAACCCGGGTCATCGGGAATATGCATCTTGCGATATTTGCCGAGCATCTCGCCGTCTTTCTCGAACACCACGGCAGTGTTGTGATACAGCCCTGCAGCACGTTTTTCAAATAAAGAGGCAACCAGAACAACGCCGTGTTTTTCTGCCAATGCAGACAGGCGAACTGTGCTCGGACCAGGAATGGTTTCAGCTAAATCGAATTCATCAACCGATTCGTGCTGGCAAAAATAGGCACCGTTATGCAGTTCTTGCAGCAATATTAATTCGGCGCCATTTCTTGCAGCTTCGGCAACCCGCTGCTCGATCACGGCAAGATTGGCTTCGGCAGTACCGTGATTGATTTCTTGAATCAGGGCAACCTTGAGTTTTTCGCTCATGACACTAAACCTTCTGGAAGCTGCATCGTGATGCAATGCAGGCTGCCGTTTTGCCAGATCAGCGAACGGCAGGGGATTTGAATAATTTGACGACCCGGAAAAGCGAGTGCCATAACATCGGCGGCATTATCGTCCATCGGATCACCATAGGCCGGCATCAAAACAGCTCCGTTGATGATCAGAAAATTGGCATACGAAGCGGCAAGACGACGGCCATTATCGAGAATGGGTTGGGGCCATGGCAATTCGAATAAGCGATACGGCTTTCCATCGTTTTGTTTGAAAGCGGCGAGCTCTTTTGCCATGGTTTGCAGTTCTGCGTAATGCGAGTCATCAGGATCCTGGCAGCCCTGATAAATAATCGTATCGGTGGATGCAAAACGGGCGAGGGTATCGATATGGGCATCGGTGTCGTCGCCTTCGAGATAACCATGGTCGAGCCATAGCGTGCGTGATTGATGCAGCTCGGTTTCCAGTTTGTGCGTAATTTCTTCGCGCGACAAATCCGGATGGCGTTCATGCAGGCAATGCCAGGTGCTCAACAAGGTACCCTGTCCATCCGTTTCAATGCCGCCACCTTCGAGCGCAAATTCAATACGCTGATGTTGGGCATTCCGGAAAACATCATGCTTGAACAAATTGCGGACGATTAAGTCATCCTGACCAGCCTCGAATTTCCCGCCCCAGGCGGTGAAGTGGAAATCGAGCAGACGGAAAACATGTTCGTCAATCAAGCTGATAGGGCCGGAATCACGCAGCCATGTATCGTCGTATTCAATGACTTCAAAGCGCACGCTTTGCATGTTCACGCCAGCATCGAGCAGCAAATAACGAGCGTGCTGAAGCAGATTGTTGTCAGGTACTAGAATCAAGGCTTTCTGGAAGCGTGTGATAGCAACTACCAGTGAAACATAGGTAGATTCAACACCGCTTAAGCGGTCTGCCCAATCGGTTTCGCTATGTGGCCATGCAATTAAAGCGGCGGATTGGGGCTCCCATTCCGCCGGAAAACGAATCTTGGTGGTCATGCTTATCGTCTGGCAGGCGCGGGGCCGACTTCCTCGGGAGTGGCTTTATTCAATACGGCATCGACGACATGTCTGTTTTCAAAATAGACTGAAAAACCGTTGTAAACCCAGCGTGTAATTGGCGGGGTGCGACGTGAGCCGCCGCCAACGGCAGGAAATTTCTGTTGGGGCGCACCAAATCTTGCTTCCACCTGCGACATGCTGCT
>JAYUWO010000092.1:0-16677 GCA_043753545.1 Arenimonas sp. | reverse complement strand
GTTTTAAATTTGTCGTCGTCGACATTCTCCATGATGATGATTTCTTTTGCGTTGAAACCGTGCACGGCTATTGCCTGTTTGGCCGACGACAGAAAGCGACTTCTCAGCGTTCCCTTGTTGAGTATTTCCCGCAAAGGCTGTAGCGGCTTTTGCCTGTCGTTCATGATCTTGGCTTCGATAAGGCCCGCCGCGATCAAGCCCGCCCCCATGGCGGCGCCATAGCCGTAGGCCGGCATGTTCGGCACGGATATGTTGGGAACATAGATGGGCTCGGTTCTGATGAATTTACTGCTCGGATCATCCATCTTCGCTGCCGACAAAAAAATTTGCACTTCGCTGCCGTCTTCCGCAGCGACCGCGAATGCCGTCTCGATCGGCATCGGGTACGGCGAACCATTCAGGACGGACATGGATTTGTCGACCAAAAGCAACACGTCTTTTTTTTCTTGCGCCATTAAAGGGTTGGCCAAAACGGCGAACAGCAGAATGCCTGAATAAAGTTTCATCGTGATTTGTCTCGTAATTAGTCGGAGCACGCTTTGCCAGCTGCGTTCAGTCATTGTAACTTAGGGCGACACCCTGACGGTCTTGTAATCGGAAGTCTATGCGGTATCGCAGACAATCTTCGGCTAGTCTCAAAAGCAACGATAACGCTTGCCGTTGTAAGTATTCGCCATGGAAAGCCGGCGTAAACACGGCTTCCATTTCTACGAATTTATTTTGTCTTCATTCAATGCCGAATATTGATAAAGGCCTTTTCATTAAGGCTTCCATCGGCCTCAAGCACGGCAAATTTGTCGTGCTCCGCGTCAAAAATAACCGTTACCGGGGCCTGCTCGGGATCATGGCGGACAAAGCGCAACTCCCAGCCATATTTTTCAAGCTCGTCCAATGCGGCGCGCTGCTCTTCATTGAGCTCGGAATGCAGTACGTCGGTAATCGGCACCTCATCCTTGCGTCGTTCCTTGTCAGTCACAGCCTTCTCCCGTCCCGGTACTTGGTTTGCAGAGCCACATGATGCACCGGTCTTGCGGCTTTTGGCTATTTCTGTAATTTTCCCATTCAGCCGGTCTATCATGGCCGGGGGCTAAAAGGGGTTTGAATGAAGACACACCTTGGACACTACGAGATTGTTGCCGAGCTGGGCCGTGGCGGCATGGGCGTGGTTTACAAGGGCTATGAGCCCTCATTGTCCCGCTATGTCGCGATCAAGGAATTGTCGTCCAGCCTGACCAATAATTCGGTGGTGGTCGAACGCTTCCTGCGCGAAGCGCGTTCGATGGCCATGCTCAATGACCCTCACATCATCCAGATCTACTCAATCGGCCAGCAAAATGGCCAGCCATTTTTCGTCATGGAATATGTCGATGGCGCCAGCCTGTCGGACCTGATTACACGCGACGGGCGTTTGCAAATCGTCGATGCCCTGCGAATCGTGCATCAAACCGCCCAGGGGCTTGCCGCGGCACATGCGCGCGGCGTAATCCACCGCGATGTCAAACCGGCCAATCTGATGATCAGCTTGCGCGGGCAGGTCAAAATAGCCGACTTCGGCATCGCGCTTGCCAATTCTTCGGTAGACATTAAGCTGACCGGCGCCGGCGAATTTGTCGGCACTCCGGGGTATTTATCGCCGGAAATCGTGCAAGGCCTCACCGTGGATGCCCGATCGGATATTTTTTCCCTGGGTGTCGTGTTATTCGAAATGTTTACCGGCCGCACCCCCTTTTCGGTGGACAGCGTTTACAAACTGGTGCTTGAAATCGTGCAAACCGATATCCCGGATGTCAGGGAAATCAATAAGGATATCGATCCCGGTGTCGCGGCGATCCTGGCCAAAATGCTGATGA
The DNA here is from genome assembly GCA_043753545.1 of Arenimonas sp. Taxonomy (GTDB): domain Bacteria; phylum Pseudomonadota; class Gammaproteobacteria; order Xanthomonadales; family Xanthomonadaceae; genus Arenimonas. The sequence goes on along the minus strand of JAYUWO010000092.1, from coordinate 14,827 downwards.
AGGATCCGGACAAACGCTATCAAAGCATGCTCGATCTGATCCACGACCTGTCATTGCACCCGATGATTGCCGGCGGCGGCGAATTGAGCCTGAAAATCTGTGCAACACCATCCAACCCGATCACGATGGTAGGCCTTGCCACACCCAAAACACCGCACGATATTCATGGCGAACGTCCGCAAGCACCACCACCGGTAATGGGCGGGCCTGTCCATACCCCGGTAGCCTTCACTACCGGCCATGGCAGCGTGCTGATAGCAGAAGACCGTACGGAAGCGAAAACGCAATTACGAAACAAGGTGGTCGATCCGCGAGAAGCCAGCACCCTGATGCGGCACGAGGCGGAAGGCAGGCAGGAAGCCAATACCTTATTAAGTCACCCGATCCAGAAAAGATCACGCCTACCAAAAATAGTGGCCGGCATCAGTGTGATGATTTTTATGGCCGTGCTCGCCTGGATTTTCCTGCGCGGCGACGCTGGCGACAGCCGTGTTGCTTCGATGTCAGCCACAGCCCAGCAATGGTGGGAAGTGAGCAAAGAAAGCAGTATCGATCTTTATGCCCGTGCAAAAGCGCAAGGCATTCTGCTGATCAATCCCCTGCTGAAAAAACTCGACCTGCACGTATCGGCCGGATTGATATTCGACATCGTGATGTTTCTTCTTGGCTTCACGCTGATCAAAAACATGATCGGCAGCATTCGAAACCGGTTTAGAAAAAAGGGCAACGATCACTTCGGCAAATCGTATTGATTATTCGTTGCTTTTATTTCGTCATCGCCGGATAGGCTTTTCTGTTTATATTGTCCAGTTACTGACTGGGCAGACGGGAAGTCGCATGAGATTTTCTAAGGCCGCTTCACCACAACATTGAAAGCAGTATCGATGATAATTTCTTTTGAAAGATGATCCGATCGAATATCCAACATATGCATGGAAATACTGTCGGCACCCACTTCGATTTTTGTGGCCACGAGGTGAATCGAGCCATACAAGCGATTGATGGCAGGCGCTGCCTCAGTACCCTGGTTGATTTTAAGATAATGGCGGCGCCAGTGGTTCTGCGCGTAGTGGTATTCGGAGACCTCTAATATTTCGTGATGTGATCGAACGAGAATAATGGAGTCCTCGGTTTTTTTGGCGGCAAGGATTTTTACAAAACTTTCTCCGCTTAAATGGCCCGGGGCGAGAGAATATGAAGTCGGGTTTTTGAAAGCGGGCAATGGAATAGAAAACCCTTCATCCATGTTATCGACGGACACGACAACTCCACCCGATACCCTTTCAATCTCCGGCATCCAGATACGGATCCCTGCTTTCATATCCATGGCATTTTCATAGTGGCCCAAATACTGGTCGCCATCCATAGTAAAAAAATCATGCTCGACTTCTTCGAAGCTGATCGGCTCGGTCACGGAAAATTCCGATAGCGTCGGCGCAGCAGTAACCGGATTGGGCGGAGCACGCTTTGGATTGTTACCCATAACCAGTCCCGCATTATCGTAAATACGGTTGGATTCCTTGCGGTGGCAATCCAGATATCCAGCCTTGCCGGCATAGGGATTGGATTCGTAGTAATCGAAGCCCGTTCGCGAGGAGATGGACTTGTTCAAGCCCAGATCGACATACTCGGCGCGTAAAATTTTCAGGGAAATCGGAAAGTGACGCCGTTCTATGGTTTGGGAATACCTGACCTTCGACGATGGCGTTTGTACTTTGTTGATCGCCAGGCATTCGCCATATTTCATGCCGTGCTGATACAAGAAAATAACCTCGCCAGCACGCTTTCTCTTCAACTCAGTGAAGTAACCACATTTGGCAACGTCCGATGGCTGAATTTCGTAGGCATACATGCCTTTAGGCGCATCGATGTACTGTGGGATCGAATTAAAATGATCGGTGGATTCTTCGATGGTGGCGAAACCATCTTCAAACAGCAATTTGGAAATCCCCTTTACACCGTCGCTGTTAACGGCTACACCATCAAAAAAAATTCCATCCGACTTTATCGGTACGGATGAAGTTGTATGCACACCGCCAATATCGCGACAAACTCTGTCTGCCAGCATGCGGCCGGGAAATCTGCCCCAATGTGGCACAAGAAAGGCGAATACCGCTGCCAGCACGAAAAGGCTAGCCACGACATGATTCCGGCGCGTGAATAGCTTCTTCGCCAAGTACAGAAATAGCAGTGCGAGCCCCCAGAAAACCCCGAGCACCAGAAAGTATCCGAGCTGCGCCATGAAGCCTATAAAGACGGATTTCATTTAATTCTCGCTTCTATTGGAGGGCAATAAGGGTGCTGCAATGGCTGATTTTTCTCAGCACCATCTTACTGAATCTCGTTGTTGTTATTCGTTGGTTTTCGCAATTTTACCTGTGCGCAGCCGATTTGGCTCATATCTCGTGAACTTGAGAGCCAGGCCACTTCTACGGCCGTACAGTCAATACCCCAGCTTCTTCAATACCAACGCGACCACAATGAAAAAACCGAATATGCCGACCATGAAATACGCTACACGCATGTTTCGTTTGCCTGTTCTAATTTGCCACAGGCCATAACATAAGGTCGTTATTCCGAACGTGAGTACGAGGCCGAATACGCCCAGCACGATCAATGACTGCATGGCGTTGCCGGAAAAACGCGTACCGTCGGTTTCAACGCCAGGCTGCAACAGCATCGGCAATGTGTGGTAACACACCGTGCCCATCAATCCGGTCAGGAAAATTCCGCACAAGGTCAGCACAACACCATAGCGTCGCGACCAGCGTCTTGATTGCAAGCCACTGCCGCATTGCGGGCAATGCGATTTGAATATGTGGGTTTCGTAACCGCAGGACCAGCACTTACTGATATCTTCGGAATCCTTGCCATCGCCACGGCCATGAAAAAAATCCGCCTTGCCCGGTAACAGGCCGCCGTAGTGGGCAACAATCATTCTCGCTTCGCGCCAGGCTGTGCCGACGACCGGGAAGCGCAACGCGGTCCTGACTGCCCGCATCGGTGCGCCGGATGCCCCTTGGCCGCCACCGGGATAATAAAGCAGTAACTCGATATACGAGGGTCCAGTTTGATTATCGTGCAATTCGGAATGAGTGATCTCGGGAACTCCACGCCGCGGAAACCGGTGAATGCTGCCGTCAATTTGTATTGCCGTACTTCCGACAATAATCTCGACACCCTCGGCCGGAATTTCATCGCGTATCGATAATTCGTTATACAAAACACCCGGTCGCTGATGAATTTCATCATTCAGTGCCTTGAATGCGCGCCAAGTTTCAGCATCAATGCGCCAACGCGCGAGCACATCTTCACCCCGGGCAAGCGCTTCTTTTGCACGCAAGTCGCGATGGCAAAACATCGCGAACCAACCACCGAATATCAAGGCCATCAACCCGTAACAAAACAGGATGCCGCGTGCGTTATCACCGGCCATTGCCTCGGGTAACAGAAAGGCGGCTGGGGCGGTCACCATACCGCTTGCAAAGACTGCCCATGAGATATTTCGCCAACGCTTTGGATCACGCATCGCGCTTGCTCGCTTATTTGTTGTGGCTAGAGCCCGGCCTTATTATATTCACATCAAGTATCTAGAAGGACTATAGTGATATCGTGATTGAGCCCATCGTTTGACTCCCCTGGAATTCCAAAGCAAGGTGAATTCATGAACGCAGATCCGGCCGCGTTATCCAATGCAAAAGTGCAACCCTATCTTTTCTTCGGCGGACGCTGCGAAGAAGCACTCGAATTTTATCGATCTGCCGTTGGTGCCGAGACCCTCATGTCGATGCGCTTTAATGAAAGTCCGCAGCCCTTGCCACCCGGCGTGCTGCAGCCGGGCTTTGAAAGCAAGGTAATGCACAGCAGTTTTCGCATCGGGGAAACCATCGTGATGGCATCTGATGGCTGTGATGACAAATCGCGTTTTGGTGGATTTTCACTCGCGCTATCCGTGCAGGATGAAGCGGAAGCCCATCGTGTCTTCGCCTCGCTGTCTGAAGGCGGACAAATCACAATGCCTCTGGGAAAAACTTTCTGGTCGCCTTGCTACGGCATGCTGATTGACCGGTTCGGTATCGGCTGGATGGTGATGGTGCCCGGCCCGACTCCCTAACGTTCTCTGTGCGCTCTCGCACAGACCCGTAAACCTGCAAGACCCAACATGGCTATCTCGAACTGGTTCGCAATTCGCGGACCCGAATTTGCAGGAAGATAGCCATGACCGTTGCCAGCGTAATGACCGAAGCACCCGTGTGTTGCACGCCGAAATCCAGCCTCGTCGAAGTGGCGCGCATGATGGTGGAACATGATTGCGGACAGATTCCTGTCGTCGAAAATATGGCGACACGAAAATTGTCCGGCGTTGTCACCGATCGTGATATCACCACCCGCATCGTGGCGGCAGGACTCAATTCTTCCGAAGCGCACGTCAGTGATTGCATGAGCTCTCCTTGCCACACGGTTACCGCCGAAACCAGCCTGAAAGATTGCTGTGATTTGATGGAAGCCAACAAGATCCGTCGTGTGCCGGTCGTCAATGCTGAAAATGAAGTCGTCGGCATCGTGTCGCTGGCCGATATTGCTCGCAATGCCAGCGCGTCGGCAACGGCTGCGGTAGTGAAAGAAGTGTCGACCGCTGCCTGAATCTCTCGCTGAACCTGTCCGTTGGCCTTTTCGCATCAAAAAGATTTCGCCGGATCTTTCAGCATCTCGATTTCATCGGATGTTGAAACACGATTTAGCACGGCATTTCGATGCGGAAATCGTCCGAAGCGTTGGATGATTTCCCGATGTGCGATGGCATAGCGCGTCCAGTCATTATTGCCCAATGCTGCAATCAAGGCCACCGATGTCTGCTGGTCATCGATATTTTCGCTGTGCTCGAAGGGTAGATACAGAAACACACGCTCTTCGTTCTTCATGAATTTATCGAAGCCCTGCTCGAGGGCAAGCGCGGCAAGTCGTCTTGCTATTGGATCGGCGGCAAATGCCTGCGGACTGCCGCGAAAAAGATTTCTCGAAAACTGATCCAACACCACGACGGCTGCGAGTATTTCCCGTGCCGAAAAAAATCCGGCGACATCGGTTACGGACAATTGTTCATGCAAGGCAAGAAATCGCTCGCGAATCTGCGCATCGATGTCGTTGCTTTTTGCGAACCAGCCGGCAGGTGACAATTCCTCAAACCAGAAATGCAATACCTGTGCCACCCAGAGTGGCTCGGCGGCATCGGACAAATCTGAAGACCGCTTTTTCTCGTCCATGGAGATACCCATCAAGATCGGCGAGTAGTTTACAGCCGTCGGTACATGTCGGATTTCTTTATCGCATAAGAGATTGTTTGTCGCGATTGGCACGGTCTTCTTCGGCAAAGATTCTTTCCGATACCTCAGGCAGCAGCCCGCTCCGATCCCGAAGCTTCATCTTTCAGCATGGTCAATGCTTCATCAGCCCGCAGGAATACCATCTCCAGCCGTTCCGATGGGTCATTCGCGGCAGCATGGCTTGATAGTATTTTCAGGCCCGTGCTCTGTTCGAATGCGGTTGCGTGTTCGAGCAAGGATTGCATGGCCTCGCGAGTGTCATCGCCGTGCAATACCGCGATGAATTCCTCGCTATGACTCGTGCGGTTGATGTTGTCTCCGGGATATTGCCTTAACGCTTCATGCAGACGCTGGTCGAGGTCTTGCAGATGACGCTCTAGTGCTCGCTCGCCCATCAGGCGAGCGGCTCCGGCAAGGTTCTGTACCTGGAAAAGCGCCACCGTGAACCCTTTGGGTGCATTGATGGCTGCCAAGGCTTCGGCCTGCGCGGCTTCGGCGAGCATGATGGCACGTTGCAATTCGCGTTCGTGCAAACGGGCACCCAGCAGATTCATCGTAAGCCTTGCCAGCGCCTGCAAACCATTGCGTTGTTTTTCGTCGAGCGTACGCGGCTCCCTGTCGAGTACGCATACCGTACCAATGGCTGCACCAGCTTCGGTAACCAAAGGCATGCCGGCATAGAAACGGATCGAATGCTCGCCGGTGACCAAGGGATTGGCTTCGAATCGTGCATCAGTCTGGGCATCCGGCACTTCCATCATGTCCAATGGTGTTTCGATGGCATGATTACAAAAGGCTACGTCACGCCTTGTGCCGGTTTCCGAAAATCCCTGGCTGGCCTTGAACCATTGACGATCACGATCTATCAATGACACGAGCGCAATGGGGGTGTCACACAACACCGAAGCCAGATAGGCGATAGGCGATATCGTTATAGGCAGCTTCGGGCAGGCTGTCGACCACACGGTAAATATCCAGTGCCCGCTGGCGAGCTTGTTCATCGAGATTTTCGGACATAAAGGCTTCCTTTTGTCGGTGGCTTATTTACTGCACAAATATTTCGCTGCTTGTAAATACACGCCGTGACACAGTAAGTCTTCACGCTAGCGCGTGAGCAATGTACTTCCACTGAACTGGCCGGGAGAATCAATTTTCACGGCAATTCGCGAACATTCATCTCGCACTGACTATTTTTGTTCAAGTACGGCGCGTTGTGCATCAGGCCAGCGCCACAGCATCCAGCCCCAGAAAGCCATCGATGCTGCCAATACCGCATAAGTCCCTAGACCAGAAAATTCCCAAAGAATATTGACCCAGGCATGCAAGGTCACCGCAACCAAAAGTGCACGGCTTCGATCGGTGGCTTCACCAATCAGTGCCGACAAGGCAATCGTCAGCGGCACATACCAGGCAAGATAGGTCCACAATTCTGCGCCTTCACGATGGGCAAATAGATTGGTGAAATGCCAGCCGGCCCAGATCAAGCCAATCAGGATGTAGCGAGATGGTTTGGGCAATGGTCGCAAAGCATCCTGCAGATAACTGCGCCAACCCAGTTCTTCACCCAGGATATTGATCAAGCCAATCACGGCGATCAGTATCACGAACAGATGCACGATACCGGGGCCCATTTCAGGCGAACGCACACCGACAATGGCCAGTGCAATCATTGGCAGGCAATAAAATGCCAACGCACGCAGTTTTTGTTTGCCGGCAAACGTGATCGTTCGATTATGCGTCTTGCGGAATAGACGAAAACAAATCAGTGCCGCGATGCCCGGCCCCCACATCAGCAAAGTGTTTTTCAGTGGCATCGGAAAGCGCCAGGTCATCCAGCTCTCGGGATGCATGTCGCGCAACCAGAAGAGCGGCCAGGACCAGGCGCAGGCGATGACGACAAACGTCATCACGGCCAACCAGTTCGTGCGGACATTCGGTGTGTACGTGTTCATCGTTTATCCATGGATCGCGTGCTTCAATTTTCGAGCGCAGGCATGTCTAACAGTAGTGCCCAAAGTCACAAAGACTATTGATACCCGATCGCTTGCAATCGGGCTTGCTCCTGGTTCGGCGACATCATGAAAATTTATTGCCCGATACGTTTCGACCATCGGGATTGTCGACTTGGCATACGCTTAGCGACATCTTTTCGGCAGGTATTCGGTAGCGATATCCGGGCTTTTGCAGTCCCAGTTCACGGTGCCTTTCTCGACCGAGGACGGCGTCATGACAATCGATTTTCCGGCCAATTCGGCCGGCACCAAATAGACAATGGTGACCACGCCGCTATTTCCGACCTTGATCGTGAAATCCGTGTCAATCACCGGCGCCACGTTGGCTTCGTCATTATTGTTCGGCCATTTTCCATTGGTGATGTATGACTCGGAAACGCTGAGCTTGGCGTAAGCGGCCATATCAAGACCGACCGCCACCTGATCCTTGATTCTTTTTGCCGGGCCCTTGTCTGTATTTTCCGAAGACCCGGCATAGCCCGTCGATGCAATGAACACCAGCAGAGTCAGCAGGGTCAAACGGCGAATCGATAGGATATTCATTGGCAAACTCCACGAGTGTTGAAATAAACGAACCCGGATGTCATCTATCCCATCACATCCGGGCTTGGCAAATATCAGATCCCCGTAAGCATCGGCGTTTCCGTACCTGGGTGATCTTTCGCGGCATCGCGACCGTATTGCATCCAGCGATAGGCCACGAGGCCGGCAATCCAGACGACCGGGCCAATAAAAATCAGGCCGAGGCCGCAGGGAATCATGCCGATGATGATCGCGACGAAAGCGAGCAACCAGAATAGAAACAGATTCATCCGGTTATTCGTGGTGATCGACGAACTGTATTCAAAGGCCTCCATGACACCCAAATCTCGATCAACGATAGCCTTGATGAATTGGCCGTATCGCAATGCGATGTAGATGCCGGGGACAATCAACAGCAGTAATCCGATCATGACGGCAAGGCCATAGAGAATCGAGGCGAGGATGGCGCGAACCAGTTTGCTGCCCTGACCAAACAACATACCGATCGAGGCTTCCTTGCCGGAAACGATATTCAAGCCCACCCGAACCAGGCCAAGTTGCAGGAAAATCGAAAATATCTGGAACACAATCTGGCTTGTGATGACAACGATCATTCTGCCAGAACTAAATTCCTGCGGATTCTGATTACTGGTGCCGGTAACGGCCAGCTCGATAATGCTCGACAAAATGGAAAGCCCGAAGATGCAGGCAAGATAGACAATCCCGACAAGAAAAATATCCAGGAACTTCCGCTTGGTGATTTCAATGCCACGGCTCATGCAATCCATCGGATCGATGACATCGCTGCCAGGTTCGATCTCGCTCAATTCAACATTGGACGAATGCAGCGATGCACTCCAATTGCTTTGCGGAGCGGCATACGGATTACTGGATGGCATAGTCGGAGGTGCGGCGCTTTCATAGGCTGCGTAGGAGGTATCAATCAGGCCCTCCACCTGGCCGGCCGGTGTCCAGCCCTGCATGGTTTCATTCCAGACATTGTCGCCTGCTTTCAATTCGCCTCTTCGGGCGAGTACAACGAGCTCTTCAAAGCTGACCGGTCCGTTCTGCTGACCCTCGCGTACGTAAAACCATTCCGTCATGACCGACCCTTTCCCTGTGTGCTGCAAAATAATGAATGATTAAATTTGTGAAATGAAAAACGGCATTCCCCATGCCGTATTTCCGATGCTACGCGGCGTGAATATCTTGTCAAGTAATGCCTTGCCAAGACCATGTTGCCCGCTGGCTCGGGCTGCTAACATCGCGCATCACATGTCCCGACACGAACAAAGAGGGAAAGCTGTCATGACGAAAGAAATCAGAGGCCTGTATATCGGCGGCGACTGGGTGGCAACGGCCGACACTTTTCCCGACTACAATCCGTCCGATCACGGTGTCTGGGCGCGCATTCCGGACGCTGGCGTCGCCGAAACCCGCGCCGCCATCGCGGCCGCGCATGCCGCCTTCCCCGCTTGGGCGGCGATGCCATTCAATCAACGCAGCGCATTGATGTTGAAGGCGATGCATATTTTCGAAAACCGCCGCATGGAAATCGTCGATGCCATTCAGGCCGAAGGTGGCGGCTGGTTCGGCAAGGGCATGTTCGAGACCGGCTACACCGCCGAATTATTTCCCGCCGCCGCCGCCGCCAACTATGGCGCGATCGGCGAGATACTGCCTTCCGAGCACAACAAACTCTCGTACGCCGTGCGTCGCCCGATGGGTGTTGTCGCGGTGATTACGCCATGGAATTTTCCGCTCATTCTCTCCGGCCGCGGCTTTTTGTTTGCACTCGTTGCCGGCAACACGATTGTGCTCAAACCCAGCGAGGACACGCCCTGGCTTGGCGGTCTTTTGTTCGCCGAAGTACTGGAAGAAGCCGGTTTTCCCAACGGTGTTTTTAATGTCGTCACCTGTTCGAGAAACAATGTAACGGCAGTCGGCGACGAGTTGATCGGCAACCCGCTGGTCAAAGGCATTTCCTTTACCGGATCGACCGCCATCGGCCGGCAAGTGGCCGCGAAAGCCGGTGCCTTGCTGAAAAAATGTTGTGTCGAACTCGGCGGCAAGAATTCGATCATCGTGCTCGAAGATGCCGATCTTGAACGCGCCGCCCAGGCCGCCAACTTTGGTGCCTTCATGCATCAGGGTCAGATTTGCATGTCGGTCGAACGCATTATCGTGCATGAAAAAATCCGCGAAGCCTTTCTGGAAAAATTCATTCCACGCGTTGTGCAACTGAAAGTCGGCACAACCAGCGACAAGTCGAATGTGATTGGCCCGGTGATCAACGACCGCGCTGCGGACCGACTAAAAAACCAGTTCGACGATGCCATTGCCAAAGGCGCGAGACTGCTTGCCGGTGGCGAAATCAACGGGCGTTATGTTTCGCCAACCGTATTCACCGATGTCACGCCCGACATGCTGCTGTACCGGGAAGAATCCTTCGGACCCGTGTGCTCCATCTTCACTGCACACAGTGATGACGATGCCGTTCGCATCGCCAACGACAGCGAATACGGCCTGACGGCCGGCGTGATGACGCGCGATGAAGAACGCGGTCTCAACATCATCCACCGTCTCGATACCGGCAACTGCCATCTCAATTGCTCGCCCGTGAACGACGAACCGCATGTGCCGTTCGGCGGCTTCAAGGCGTCGGGTTCGGGAAAACACGGTGGTCGCTGGGCGATGGAAACTTTCACCGAAACACGCTGGATCACGCTGGATCGCGGACAACGACATTTTCCGCCGGCATTTTAGATTTTACGTTGCCGGAAATGCGTTTCCGGAAAAAATCAGTCTTCCGATTTTGTCTCAGCCATCAACTGGCGTACCAGATTTTGCTGGTCGCTCAAAAACTCGACGCCGGCACGGCCATCGGCAACCCGCACGATGCGCCCTTCGATCTCGAGGCTTTGTTCTGCAGCGAGCAGGAAGCGCAGGCGCACCTTGGAGCCTATCGATATATTGCCCGGCAAATTCCATTCCAGCGCGGCGCCGCCTTCGGACAGGTCGATCACCGCCGTGGCAGGCGCATGCTGCGCGACGACCGCGTGCAGATTGACGCGGCGACGTGGGTAATGCCTTTTATCGATATGGGTCATGTCTGCATGGTGCCGCAGGTTGGCAACCTACGCAAGGTAACAAGAGCGCCTCGTTGCTAGGGACTGTGTTTAGACGAAGGCTGTATCCGTCGACGCACACCAAGCGTGACAAGGAGGGCCAAGATGCCGCCGAAGATAAAATAGCCAAGGTAATACAAGCTGAAATCACTACGGAACGAGACCGGAATTACCTGGTTCCCGCGCACCAGATAGCGTGATCGCAAATACGACATGTCGTCGATATTGAGTTCGATCAGCTGCCCATTCGGCCCGTCATCGAGCACTTTGAAATCCATGCAGCAGCTTGACGGCGCTTCGGCCAAATCCAGATCGCTGTAGGCCTTCGTACCCACACGTAGCGATTCGCCGGGGGCCAATTGCAAATTCGCTGGCAACGCACGATAAGGCGTTGAACGATACGTGGCCGGCTTTCCATTTTGCCCTGCCTCTTCGATGACGACATGAAATTTCTGCGGCACATTGTCGAGCTGTAGATTCTTTGCTTCCAACAAATAGGTCGTGGCAAGCCAATATAGAAGCCAATACGCGGCCACCCATACCGCCAGAAATAAACTGCAGGTAATCAATCGAGCTTGCGAGGTATTCAAAGGATCACTCCGGCATGTAGGCAAAATTAGTTTACGCTGTTGCCGACATGCCCGTTGTAATTTACCTCGCGTGCACCGTCTGAGTCGGGTGCGGCTTTACGCTTTGATACCACTCGAACGCCATGCTTGCGAGCGTGATTAACACGATGATCAGTATCAGCAACTTGGCCATACCGTCACTATGGGGCGACATCAATACTGGCCCACCCACGACTACCCACATCATCGCGACAACGTCAGCGAGGGTCAACGCGATCTGGATCCGTCGCAGCAATGGCGACCAGCGGCCTTTCACGATCACGGCAATGAAGAGCGGAATATTCAACAGCAACAGCACCAACAAAACCGGCCCCTGCAGTTGCAGAAACGATTCGGTATACGTCAGCGCCTGGTAGGCGGCAGGTGCGGCTTTGCCGTTCCAGAAAAAATCCAGTATCCAGTGCGGATCAACCAGCAGGAACACGCCACACATAATCCCGATCACTCCCATCATCAGCGATACACGTCCGCCGTAAATGCGATCATTCGCCTTTGGTTTCCACTCCGGGTTTTGCGGCCAGCGACGTCCGACCCAGGCGCTGATACCAAATCCCGCCACCATTACACCGGGCCACCATAACGAACCGACTACCGTGCCCACCCACCATTTGCCAAGCGCATTTAGAAGACCCACATCGGGAGTCGTTTGCACTAGTTGCAACAATCCCAAACCCCAGATAATCGCGAGGCCGATAAACGTGGCACGCAAGAATTTGTGTCCTTCGGCGGGATCGATGATGTTCAAAGCCGGGCGATAGCGTGCCGCAACGGCCTCAGGATGTCCAAAGGCATTCAGGAATTCCGTTGCCATGGCAGCATCGATAGCGCGACCGGTTTCCTCGGCTTTATCCTGCAAGCCTTCGTTGATCAGTGCACGCAATTCAAACGCCACATCATTGCGTTGTTTGCGCGGCAATTGCAGGGCCACATCGGTGACATAGGATTCGATCACGTCGTTAGCATTCATTTTCATTATCAGTCCTCTTTCAACAATTCGTTCATCGCGTCGTTCATGCCCTGCCACGACTCGGTGAGTTTCTTCAGTAATTTACGACCCTCGGCATTGAGCGAGTAGTAACGTCGTTGCGAGCCGCCCTCAAGTTTCCATTCGCTTTTCAGCAAGCCCTGCGCTTCCAGCCGACGCAGCAAGGGATACAGCGTTCCCTCTTCGATCGGCATTCCCTTGTCCGACAACGCCTGCCGAAGCTCATAGCCATAGCGCGGAGCGCGCAATTGCGAGAGCGTGGCCAAAACCACCACCCCGCGCCGTAGCTCGAGCTCTAATTTATTGAATGCGTCCGTATTCACCATGTTGCGCACAATACTGTGTGATACACAGTATGTCAAGAATGATTTTAGCGAGCCGGTTTCTTGCGTCTATATACCTTGATAAAAACCATACACCCTCCCCTTTGCCGGAGGGACGAACTCATCAAGCAATATATTTAATGAAACTTTTTTCTGAAAAATAACGACAAATTTATGTATGCGCGAAATCCGCGTGATGACTTCACCCCTTCAACACAAAACATGCAAATTAATTCACCGCGCAACGACTTCACCATCTCTATCGTAACGACACCAAACAGCTTCTTTGCTTGCGTTTGCGCAGAACTGTCTGCCCCCTCAATGTTATTGGAGTTATCGCATGAAAATTCGTCATCTCGCTGTCTCAATCGCCATCACCTTTGCGCTCGCAACCACTGCGCTTGCTGGTTCAATGCAGTCAAAAAATCCCATGGTAGGCGGCGCGGCCATGTTTGCAACCAAAGACATCGTTGACAATGCGGTCAATTCAAAAGACCACACCACACTGGTGGCTGCCGTAAAAGCGGCCGGCCTGGTTAGTACGCTCAAAAGCGACGGCCCTTTCACGGTATTCGCACCCACGAATGCCGCCTTTGCGGCATTGCCTGCAGGAACCGTTGAGACACTTCTCAAGCCAGAGAACAAAGGCACACTCACTGCGATTCTCACCTACCATGTCGTTCCCGGTGTACTCGATGGCAAAGCGCTGAATGCGAAAATAAAAGCCGGCGGTGGCAAGGCAACGCTTACCACCGTTCAAGGTGAAGCACTGACGGTTTCCGGCAAGGGTAACAAGCTAAAAGTCACCGATGCCAAAGGCAACATCGCCAAGATTACGATTGGCAATGTCTATCAAAAGAACGGTGTTATCCAGGTTGTCGATAGAGTTTTGCTGCCAAAATAGTTTCGTTTTAATCGATTCAGGGCGGCTTCGGCCGCCTTTTTATTTTGATGGCATCGAAGCGCTACACAATAGTGAAACATGGCATAACTCATGATGTGACAACCCATTAATGATCTGCCCGAGGCCGATGGGCTGACCTAGCCGCCAATTCGGACTAGAATAGGGTCCACGGTCTTCATGAGCCCCCGACATGACACACCCCGACACTTACACCCTGCGTATCAGCCCGCACCCGGCCGGCATTCGAGTCGAGGTCAGCGGCGAATCCAATTACGACAATACCCTCGCCTACTGGCGCGTGATCATTGCCGAAGTGCAGGCGCGCCATCCCAAAGGGGTACTGCTGATCGACGAACTTCTGGGCAAGCCCCTGACTGCCCAGCAATGGCATTCCCTGGTCGCGATGATGATCGGCAATGGTCTGGAGTCCACCCCGATCGCCCACGTCAAACCGCATGGCCTGCAGTTGGTCGAACATTGCGAAATCTATGCGCAGGAAGCCGGCTTCGATGCCCGCGTGTTCGAGGACGAGTCGGTGGCGGATTTGTGGTTACGCCACGGCGAACGTAAATAAGGATTTGCCGGTGCCTTCGAGGCAGGTTCCGAATCAGGTTCATTCACGCAGCATGAGTTTCGATTTAAATGAAGCGAAAACTTATTTTTCCGGCCCCATTATTTCAGCATCGACAAGCGGCTTGACGACAGGTTCACGCGCCTTCGGCAGCCGCAAGATAATTACGCTGGCAACAATCGCAGTCGTGCCCATCATCGCTAGCGCCAACCAGGGTGGCGCAACGAATATCGCACTCGTCGTCATGCCGCCCCAAAGCATTAACAAGGCGGACGTTTTGGCCTTGCGTGACACGCCCCGGCCTTGCTCGTAATCGTCAATCACCTTGCCGGCATAAGGCATCCGCAACAACCAGCGATGCATCCGCTTGGAGCCTCGTGAAAAGCATGCGGCCGACAACAGCAGGAATGGCGCCGTCGGCAGCAGCGG